>JBDOMX010000047.1:0-5144 GCA_039831615.1 Planctomycetaceae bacterium | reverse complement strand
CGTTATAGATCATGACCGGCAATTCGGTGGCGTCAGCGATCTCAGCGAAGTGCTGCACCATCGCATCATCATCCGGTCGAAACAGGTAGTGCACCGGAGTGACCTGCAGAGCGGCCACACCCAGATCGGCAACGGCCTTCCCGCGTTCGATCACCGTGGCTGTGCTGTTGGCGATGATGCCTGTGATGATCGGGACTCGGCCGGCAGCCTCATGGGTGACCGCTGCCGTGATGAAACGGGTTTACTCAGTCGAGAGAGTGTGACCTTCTCCTGTGCTGCCACAGACAGCCAGCCCATGTGCTCCTGCGGTGTCGATGAGGTAGCGAGCGTCGGACCGCAGCGCGTGTTCATCGATGGAGCCATCCGCACGGAAGGGTGTCACCATCGGTGGGATGATGCCCTGGATGTGTTCGTGCATGCCGGTCATTCCTGGTTCGCAGATTTCAATGGGTGACGTTGCTGCCAGCGAGTGTCAGGAGCGGATGGCCACAGCAGGCGTATTGCCGTTCGGCATGGAATGAACCGTTCAGCTCTTCGTCCGTTTTGGGGGAGCGGCTGCAACGCCTTCCAGACCACCGCTCACACGCAGGACTTCCCCCGTAATCCATGAGGAGGCCGGGCTGCACAGAAATGCGACTCCGTTCGCAATGTCCTCCGCTTCCCCCCAGCGTCCCAGTGGAACTGCTTTCTCGATCCGACTCACCATTTCGTCCATTGAAATATCCAGACTTTGGCGGCGTTGATCCATGACAGACTTGTTGAAGTCCGTGTACACCGGACCTGGACACACAGCATTGACGCGTACGCCATAAGCCGCCAGTTCCAGTGACAATGTCCGGGTCAGCATGATGACACCGGCTTTGGCGACATTGTATGCCGCGACCAGCGCCGCCGGATTCTGGCCGTTAATTGATGAGATGTTAACGATGGACCCGGATTCCTGCCGCTCCATGATGGCTCCGCCCGCACGACAGCAGTAGAAGGTCCCGTTCAGAGTAATGTTCATGACCCGGTGCCATTCGTCATCGCTCAGGTCGACCGTCGGGGTCACGGTCTGCCCAACTCCGGCATTGTTGACCAGAACGTCCAGGCTTCCGTGCTGGCTGACGATGTTGTCAAAGAACACTTTAACGCCGGTGCTGTCGGCCACGTCGAGCGATGCCGGGTGAACATTGAGTCCCGTCTGTTTGAGGCGATCGGCTTCGGCCTGCATTTTTTCCTGTTGCAGATCTGCCATCACGACCGTCGCGCCGTCGCGGGCAAGTCGTTCTCCCATGGCCAGTCCAAGCCCCTGAGCGGCTCCCGTCACGACGGCCACCTGACCTTGAAGATTGTGTCTGTCTGCTGATTGATCATTCATGCTCTGACGTCCTCGATAAACTGACGTGAACCTCTGGCCATATGTGCGATAGCGTGAGTCGCCAGATATCGCACACCGAGGTCGGTGTAACGTCTGGCCGCCTGAGCATCCGCAGCAATGCAGCCGGCGATCCTGCCGGCTGCCACGATTCGCCTGATACAGTCTTCAACACAGGCGACAACCTTGGGGTGTTTGGCCTGCCCTGGCACACCCAGGCTGTTGGAAAGGTCGACGGGGCCAACGTAATACACGTCGATCCCATCGACTTGCAGCAGCTCATCCAGATTGTTGGCCGCATCGATGTGTTCAATGTGAGCGATCACCATGGTTTCGCGATTCGCGGCAGCGGTGTACTCCGGCATCGCACCTTTCAGACCATATTGGGATGCTCGCACGCCTGCCAGGCCACGATGTCCCTCTGGTCCGTACTTCGCGCTGGCAACCATCTCCTTTGCTTCACCAACCTCGCTGATTTCCGGCACATGAATTCCCAGCGATCCGATGTCGAGAGCGCGGAGGATCAAATGCGGCGTATTGTGTGACACTCGGATAATGGGCGTGACACCGGCGTATTCGGCAGCTCTCACCATGTCTTCCGCCATACCGATGTCGACTGGCCCGTGCTCCATATCGATCACCACAAAATCGAACCCCAGCAGTCCAATGATCTCAGTTAATCTCGCTGAGGGAACATAGACGAAGCTGCCGATGACGAGTTCGCCGTCGGCCAGTTTTTGTTTCGTCAAATTGACGTTCATTCAATTGTCTTTCTCATAGTCGTAAAACCACGGAACCTGCGAAAACATGCCGCCATCGACGTACAGCGTCTCGCCGGTGATGAAGTCAGATTTTTCTCCCGCCAGAAAGGCGACAGCGTGGGCCACATCTGCAACGTTTCCAACGCGTCCCATGGGCGTGCGGGAACCCCATTCACCGGCATAGTCGGGGTCTTCCAGTTTGGTTCTTTCAATTTCGATCGCACCAGGTGCCACGCAGTTCACTGTAATCCCGTAACGCCCCAGCTCAACGGCCGTGACGGTGGTCAATGTTTCAATGCCACCCTTCGATGCGCAGTAGTCACTTAACATCGGAAAGGGTGCTTTATTGGCCCCGGACCCAATGTTGATGATGCGCCCGCCCGTTTCCTGCATCAACCGACCAGCCTGCTGAGTACAAAGAAACGTCCCCTTCAGATTGGTCCGGATTGTTCGATCCCAGTCTTCTTCTTTGAGATCGAGCAGCGCCTTCCAGGTCTGCACGCCGGCATTGTTGACCAGCAGTCCGATTGTCCCGGCGCGTTCGATGAATTTCTCGAACATGGCCTCAACCTGGTCGCTGAAGCCGATATCTCCCTGCAGCAGCCATGCCTCACGACCAAGATCGCGAATTCTCCTGACGGTCTCTTCAGCGCCTGCTTCATCGTGAAAAAAGTTGACGCCAACATTCCAGCCGTCCTGTGCAAGACCAATGGCGATGCCGCGACCGACCCCTTTACTGGCTCCGGTCACGAGGGCATTTTTCGGCCGCTTACTCATTGACGTTCCCCTGATCGACCACTGGAGGAGACTTCACTCTCCTCAACCCCCAAGACCTGTGAGACAATCCCCGCTTGTGAATCTACATCGGGACCCACGTCGAGTTATTGTCTGCCGACTCCACGGCGGAGTAGATGAACTGCATCCCTCGCAGTCCATCAGTCACCGTAGGAAAATCATAATCCTCGGTCTTCAGCGGATTCCCTTCGAGATGTTGTCTGACCGCCTCGGCGACCCCGACGTAGATGTTTGCGAAAGCTTCCAAGTAGCCTTCAGGATGTCCGGTCGGAACGCGAGTGGCCGCTGCCGCTGCGTCAGACAGATAGCCTTGTCCTCGAGTCAATGTCCGGCGTGGTTCTCCGTAGTTGTAGACTTCGAGATAGTTCGGATTTTCCTGCGCCCATTTGATGGCCCCTTTGGAGCCATACACGCGAAGTGTCAATCCATTTTCTTCTCCGGTGGCGACCTGACTGATGCATAAGATGCCTTTGCCTCCGCCCTTGAATCGCAGCAGTGCGTTCACGTCTTCGTCGAGGACGCGATCCGGCAAAAAGGTACTCTTGTCCGCACACAGTTCCGAGATCGGATCTTCCGTGACATATTCCAGGAGGTTCACACAGTGTGTCCCGACATCGCCGAGCGTTCCGCCAATTCCAGACCGTTTGGGGTCCACGCGCCATTCCGCCTGCTTTTGCCCGAGTTTCTCGTGCGGCACCATCAGAAAGTCCTGCAGATACTCGACGACGGCTTTGCGGACGGTCCCGATCTCTCCCGCCCGAACCATGTGTCGAGCATGTCGAATCAACGGATGCCCGGTGTAATTGTGAGTCAGCCCGAAGACCAGGCCTGACTTCTCGACCAGCGCGACAAGCTCTTTCGCTTCGTCAAGGGTGTGCGTCATCGGTTTGTCGCACACCACGTGGAAGCCAGCATCAAGGAACGTCTTTGCGATACTGAAGTGCGAAACATTCGGCGTTACAATGCTGACGAAATCGATGCGATCGCCCTCCGGCCGCCTGGCCTCGGCTGCGGCCATCTGCTCATAGGTGTCGTAACATCGATCCGGGTCCAGATAGAGTTGCTTCCCCGTCGTCCTGGTATTCTCCGGGTCCTGAGAGAAACTTCCGGCAACAAGTTCAATCTGTCCGTCGAGGGCGGCAACCAATCGGTGCACACCGCCGATGAAGGCGCCCTGACCACCACCGACCATGCCCATTCGCAATTTACGGTTCCATGAATCCATCTCTCATCTCCTTCGTACTGAATGATTTGAACAGCGTCTCCGGCAGCAGCCCAATGCGTGAGCAACAGCTCTGCATCCGGACAACACCGCTGTTGCGGACACCCGCGGCCGGCGCCGTGGCTTCTCCACTGATGTGACTTAACTGAAACCGAGGATGCGGCGATTGGCCTCGACATCGGCGCCGCTCGCGGCGAAGTCGTCAAAGGCGACATCGGACGTCTCAATGATGTGCTTCGAGATAAACGGGGCGCCTTCGGCAGCGCCCTGCTCGGGGCTCTTCACAGCGCATTCCCACTCCAGCACGGCCCATCCTGAATAACCCGCTTCGGTCAGCAGGGTGAAGACGCTGGTAAAATCAACCTGTCCGTCACCGAGCGAACGGAATCGGCCGGCTCGACCAGCCCAGGGCTGGTAGCCACCGTAGACACCTACGCGACCGCTTGGTCGAAATTCGGCATCCTTCACATGAAAGCCCCTGATCCGGTCGCCAAAAATTCGAATGAACTCGAGATAGTCAAGTTGCTGCAGCAGGAAATGACTGGGGTCGTAGTTCAGACAGGCCGCGGGATGCTCATCTGTATAGTCCAGGAACATTTCGTAGGTTGAGCCATCGTAGAGATCCGATCCCGGATGCAGCTCGTAACCAAAGGCTTTTCCCCGCTCGTGCGCATAATCCAACAGCGGCCTCCAGCGTTTCGCCAGCTCCCTGAACGCTTCGTCGATGATGCCTTCCGGACGTTGAGGCCACGGATACGCCATATGCCATGCGAACCCGCCGGACAAAGTCGGAATCAGATCGGTCCCCATGTGCACTGATGCGTCAACGCACTTTCTGAGTTGCTCCGCAGCCCAGTCAGTTCTCGCAGTGCCATGCAGACCCTTCGGATGAAACCCTTCGAACATGATCTCGTAGGCGGGATGAATGGCGAGAACCTGTCCCGAGAGATAAGCGCCCAGCTCCGTTGGCTCCAGCCCCATCTCGCTGAGTTGACCTTTGTAGTCATCG
>JBDOMX010000704.1:0-5157 GCA_039831615.1 Planctomycetaceae bacterium | reverse complement strand
CATCCTGCTGCATCTCTTTGAGTTTGCCACCGCCGTAACCGGTGAGCCCAAACGTCTTCATTTCGTGCCGATTGGCCCAGTCGACGGCATTCAGCACATTGGGGCTGTTGCCCGAACCGCTGATGGCCAGCAGAACATCGCCAGGCTGACCGTAGTTCATCAACTGCTGCACAAAAATCTGGTCGTAAGCCAGATCATTGCCGACCGCCATCAGCCAGCCGGCATTGTCGGTGAGGCTGAGGACTTTGAGTCTCTTCTTTGACTCATCGGACAGATCCGACTCGTGGAGCGTGCTCTTGCCAAGATCTTCGGCCATGTGACTGGCGGTCGTCCCGGACCCGCCATTGCCGATGATGTACACGAAATTACCTGACTCCCACGCTCCGTAGATCGCGTCCGCCCAGCGTTCCATGTCAGCCCGGTCGATCCGGTCAAGTTCCTTGTTGAGTCGCGTCATGTAGTTGTTGGTATTGAGTGATGCGCCCAGCATCTTCTTCTTCCTTCAAATTGTCGTTGTGAATTGGTGCCCACGTGCCGAAGATATCACAGTTTCTCCGAAGCCGACCTGCGATCAAGCAGCTTCGGGTGACAGCGAGATATTCCAGGAATCGGCGCGGATTTCCTGCTCATGCGGGGGCGGCTGTCCTGGGACATTCATAGAAAACAGAGCCTGCGCCGCAAATGGTCCCCGTTTGATGTAACGAGGGATGACCGGACTACCGCCTCAACTCCGGGAAAACTCTAACATTCCGCAGGACACTGTTGCGCGCCCGGTGAACGGATGACAGAGGCATCCACTGCATTTCGCAGCAGGTGCCGGCCGCCGGCTGACCGGCCGAGCTGCGATTCAATCTTCGGCAAAGATTCGGAGTGCCAGTGGGTAGGACCAGACCTCACCGTCGTTGCATTTCATGGCGGCCATGATCGGGAACACCACATTCAACAAGATCACGGCGAGGAGGATGGGGATCCCAATGATGAACACGAACAACATTCCTCCAATCGCGGCGTAGATTACGCTGCTGATCAACCAGTTCATCATCCGCGCGCCGTGGCGACGAGCCAGGTCAGACTCGTCTTTGCTGAGGACCCACATGACGATCGGCAAAATGAGCCCCACACCTGTGAACCAGGTCAGTTGTGACAGATGCATCAGCAGGCACCAGGTATTCTCGGGAATGCCGAAGATCCTGCCGTCACTGATGATCTCGACCGCCCCCGGGACTCCGTCCAGCACTTGCTGTTTGGCTTCGACAAATTCTTCGTCGGTCAGGGTACCCTGCGACCGCAGTTGCTCCAGACGACTGATTTCATCGGAAATGGACAAAGAGGCACTCCTGCAGGATGCAGCGGACATGTCGGACATGTCGGACATCATCAAAGCAAAACCATGTTGTGGGGATCACACAAACTGTTTGGCGCAACGCATGGAAATGAGTTTTTGCCAAAGTCCCCTCAGTATTGTTCGCTTCAGCAGTGGGAATATTGCGCGATTCCCCACGGTGACCACATTGGCGAACGCCGTAACTGCCCTAAAAGGTCTCGCCTTTGGTCGCCATATCGATCAGCAGCTGCGGTGGTTCATAGCGCTCACCGTAAGCTGTCGCCAGTTCTCTGGCTCGATCCACGAACGGTTGCAGACCGCAGGCATTGATAAACTGCAATGGTCCACCGTGCTGCGGTGCAAACCCCCAGCCGAAGATCGCGCCGAGATTTGCATCAGCCGTCGTACGGAGAATTCCTTCCTGCATGCAGCGCGCCGTCTCGATCGCCTGAATATACAGGATCCGATCGATCATTTCCTGTTGCGGCAATTGAGGCTGACCGTTCATGAAGATGCTGGTCAGCTCGGGCCACAGGGACTTGCCTTCCTCGGTGTACTCGTAAAACCCGCCACCACCCGCTCGACCAGGCCGATTGAGGCTCAGCATCTTTTCAATCACTGGTGCCGCATGGTCACCTCGGGCCGCCGCTGCGAGTGGCGAATCAGGCGACCCGGATTTCTGCAGGTCTTCCAGTGTTTGCCTGCGAATGTGATCGGCCAGCCCCAGTGAGATTTCGTCCATGACGGCCAGCGGACCTACCGGCATGCCGGCCTGCAGTCCGGCGGTTTCGATCGCGTGGGGATGCTGTCCTTCCAGCAGCATTTTCATGCCTTCATTCGACCACGTCGAAAAGACTCGAGAGGTATAAAATCCTCGGCTGTCGTTCACCACGATCGGCACTTTGCCGATCGCCAGCACGTAGTCAAATGCCTTTGCCAGTGTTTCATTGTCGGTCTTTGCTCCGACAATGATCTCCACCAGCTGCATCCGGTGAACCGGCGAAAAGAAATGCAGGCCAATGAATTTTTCGGGGCGAGTGCTGGCTTCGGCCAGTCCGGTAATCGGCAGCGTCGACGTGTTGGACGCAAACACCCCCATTGGATCCATCGCGGCTTCCGCGGCCCTGGTGACCCTGGCTTTCAGATCTCGATTTTCGAAGACCGCTTCGATGACCAGGTCACAACCAGCCAGCTGACCGTAGTCCGACGTGGCATGAATGCTGCCCAGAACAGCATCCGATCTCTCCTGGGACATGCGGCCTCGCTGAACCTGCTTTGACAGGATGACGTCGATGCGTTCCTTACCGGTGCTGGCGGACTCCTGATCTTTATCCGTCATCACCACTTCCATCCCGGCAGCTGCCGTCACGTAGGCAATGCCATGACCCATCAGGCCTGAACCCAGGACGCCAACTTTTTTTGACGACTGAGGAGGGACATTGTCAGGGCGACTTTGCCCCTTCCTGATCTGATTCAGTTGAATCCAGAACGCCGAAATCATGTTGCGGCTGATCTGACCGGCAGCCAGACTCGCGAAGTAGCGAGATTCAATCCGACTGGCGGTTTCGAAATCAACCTGAGCACCTTCGACTGCGGCGGCCATGATTGCGGGTGGTGCCGGATAGATTCCTTTTGACTCCTTACGAACCATGGCAGGCGCGACCGCCAGCATCTGCGCGACATGAGGATTGGTCGGGCCGCCGCCGGGAATTTCGCAGCGGGCATCTTCATCCCAGGGAGCTTTGGCATCGGCGTGAGCTTTGATCCACGCTTTGGCCTTTCCGATCATGTCATCGTGGTCCGCGGCCAGTGCATGAATCATTCCAGCATCGAGGGTCTGTTGCGGCGTGTATTTCTTATTCTGACTGAGCCATTCCATGGCGTTCTGCAGACCAATTAATCTGACGGTGCGCACAACGCCCCCCGCTCCGGGCAGCAGTCCCAGCCCGACTTCCGGGAAGCCAAACTTAATGCGGTTGTCGTCGATTGCGACCCGGTAGTGGCAGGCTAATGCAACTTCCAGACCACCACCGAGGGCGGTGCCGTTGAGTGCCGCGACAACTGGTTTGCCAATGGTTTCCAGTCGACGCAGATCCGCCTTCAGTTGTTGGCTCATCCGGAAAAAGAAAGCCGGATCATCAGAATCAAACGAGCTGTCAATGTCTGCTCCCGCAATCCACAGCTTCTTGCCGGACACAAGGATTGCGCCAGTGGCGGATGTGTCGGATTCCAGTTTGTCCAGCACCTCGCGGAACGCTTCGAAAAAGATTTCGTTAAGGACGTTTGCCGAACGGCCCGGCATATCGATCGTGAGCAGGACAACGCCGTCAGAGTCTTTTTCGTATGTGATGGCCATTGGTTCATCCCACGCTGAAATGAGGTTCAATTCGGAAGTGCTGGCTGGGCGGGAAGCTGGTCACCGGACGACGGACCGCATTGGTGAAGTTCAATTGAGAACGCTTTTTGAGGTCGAGCAGGCGGGACGAAGTGAGTCGAGATGCATGTCTCGATCACCTAAATACGTTCGAGAATCGTGGCGATGCCCATGCCGCCTCCAACACACAGAGCAATCAATGCTGTCTGTTTATCCGCACGTTCCAGTTCGTCCAGGGCAGTTCCGAGAATCATCGCTCCTGTGGCTCCCAGCGGATGGCCCAAAGCGATGGACCCGCCGTTGACGTTGACGTTGTGGTCGGAGCTGAGATCGAGGTCCTTCATGAATCGCAAAGCGACGCTGGCAAACGCTTCATTGATTTCGAACAGGTCAATATCATGAATGTCCATCCCTGCAATTTTGAGCGCCTTCCTGGCAGCCGGCCCAGGGCCCGTGAGCATGATGGTGGGATCGGTTCCAACCAGTGCTGCAGATCGGATTCGCGCGCGGGCTGTGAGCCCCAGTTCTTGACCTTTGCTTTCGCTGCCGATGAGGACCAGCGATGCCCCATCCACGATGCCGGATGAATTTCCGGCCGTATGAACGTGATGGATCCGTTCGACATGCGGATATTTTTGCTGCGCAACAAAGTCGAAACCCAGGTGACCCGGAATGACAAATGAAGGTTTCAGTTCGCCAAGTCCGTCCATTGTTGTGTCTGGTCGAATGTAGCTGTCGCGTTCCAGAATTGTCAGGCCATTCTGATCCCGGACCGGAACAACAGACCTGTCGAAGCAACCCGCCGCTCTGGCAGCGGCGGCCCGCTGCTGTGACTGCACGGCATAGCGATCAACGTCGTCGCGACTGAAGCCTTCGAGGGTTGCAATCAGGTCCGCTCCAATTCCCTGGGGAACGAACTGCGTTTCCCAGTTGGTGGCAGGATCCAGCACGAATGCACCACCGTCGGACCCCATCGGCACGCGGCTCATACTTTCCACGCCGCCGGCAACGATCAGATCGTTCCAGCCTGAACGCACTTTCATGGCTGCTGTGTTCACCGCATCAAGTCCGGACGCACAGTAGCGGTTGAGCTGAACGCCGGGCACATCGACATCCCAGCCCGCTTTTTGAGCCGCCGCTTTGGCAATGTTGCCGCCCTGATCGCCCACGGGAGTGACACAGCCAAGGATCACGTCGTCGACCTGAGATGTATCGAGGTCGGTGCGCCGTTTCATTTCATCCAGGAGTGTGACAACGAGGTCGATGGGTTTGACTTCGTGCAGTTCACCGTTTGCTTTGCCACGCGATCGAGGCGTTCGCAAGGCTTCAAAAACACAGGCTTCCTGAGACATCTGCAACATCAGGGCTCCTGATCTCTTGCCGGGTCCCTGGCCTGTGGTTTGTTTCGCAAGCGGGGTCAGTCGGAGAATTTACGTGGATTTGGGCGGCGTTCGTTTGG
>JBDOMX010000757.1:0-5162 GCA_039831615.1 Planctomycetaceae bacterium | reverse complement strand
GCTTCCGCACGCAGAATGCATACGAAACAGCCCTCTACCACAACCTTGCAGACCTACCCATGCCAAACTTTACCCACTGTTTCTTCTGAGGAGGCAAAAATCGAGGACTGTGCCATTCACCTCCGGCCGATTTTGTGCGACGCTCACTCCGTTCGCCCGTGCTCAGCTTCCGTCGCTGAATCAGCACCCGGTTTCTGCGTGTCAACCACTGATTTCTTCCGCCGCCAACTCGTGGCCACTGTCGCGACGAGGAACATCAGGCAGATGAGCCAGTAGTGAATGAGCACACCGCGATCCGGCGGTCCCGCGTCCCAGACCATCAGTCCGGGGACATCAATCTGCGGTCGCCAGTCGACTCCCACCGAATACGCAACCTGCTGTATACAAGCTGCGGAAAGATACGAGTCCTCGAAGGCGATATAGACTTGACGGGCTTTTGACGGGCCGAAAGCATACGTCATGCCAGATGACGCCCACGGACACGCCACCCACAGGCTCGCCGCCAGCAGCAACCCAACACGCGTTATCATCCGCGCCAGGAAAAGAGTCCAGCACCACATCGCCACATTCTCAATATCTCGTTCTGAGAAGGAATGACCCGCAGGCGATGATTGCCACTTGTTATTCGGTGCCCTTCGGTCGGCTGGTTCCATTGGCCAGTCACTCCGTGCCTTGCCGTGTTTCAGGGAGTCGTGGTGCCGATTTTATGATCGGTTGCAGCAGTTTCTTTGCCTGTTCTGACACTGATACAATAACCTGCCTGAAGCCCTCGATCCAATCCCCGAAGTCGAAGGATTGACATGCTGGTCAAATGTTATGACTGCCAGACAGAATTCTCGGACAGTGCTCGACTGTGCCCGACGTGTGGAGCGCCTCGCAGGATTCAACCAGTGGATCCGTCCAACATCGCAGATGACAAGCCGCGAACCCGCTATGGGCGGGCCGTGCGGATCATATTCGTCGGACTTGCGATCGCGATCTTCGTGTATGGATGCTCCTTTCTGGGCCGTGTGCCGTGATATCACAACGCCGGATACGGTTTCTGTGACCTGGATCCGCAGCAACTGAGCTCTGACGATGCGTTGATTACTCATTCTCCATCAACGCGTTCGTTCGGCGAATTCGCAGGGTACAACTGGTTACAATTGAACCGCGCCGCGTTATCCTTCGCATCAACTTCCTGTCAGCTAGCTGGCATTCCGGATGAAGAGCAGAATGGGAGCAGAACCGTGAGCAACTCGACATCCAAAACACAATTCGACGATGACGGATTCATCGTCATTCGTAATTTCCTGCCTACCGAGGAATTCGCGACGCTAACCCGTAACGTCGATCGCTTCATTCGCGATGTTGTTCCCGGGCTGTCGAGTGCGTTTGCGTTTTACGAAGATCGCGAACGGCCCGAGACTCTCAAACAACTGTCGCACATGGAAGACGACTCGTTCTTTGCGGACTACCGGTCGCATCCTCTCTGGCTGCAAACGGCTAAAACTCTGCTTGGAGAAGATGTAGCCGTGCAGGGAATCGAGTGGTTTAACAAACCGCCCAACACCGACCATGTCACTCCACCTCACCAGGACAATTACTACTTTTGTCTGACACCACCACGTGTCCTTACGATGTGGCTGGCTTTGGAAGCGATCGATGAGGAGAACGGGTGCCTTCGCTACATCAAAGGTTCTCACGCCGATGGCCGGCGGCCGCACAATCGCACGTCCACTTTGGGGTTTTCGCAGGGGCTTGCCGATTTCGGGCAGAAAGATACTGATCGGGAAGTCGCCATCATCGCGCAACCGAACGATTTGCTGATCCATCATGGCTACACGATCCATCGTGCAGACGCGAACACGTCGTCGACACGCCATCGCCGCAGTTTCGCGATGGTCATCAAAGGTGTGAGTTGCCAACGCGATGAGGCGGCTTACCAGACGTACCTGGAAGCGTCGAATCAGCAGCGAACCGAGTTGGTCGGCGAGACATAGCCGGCGCGCAATCAAAAGACGGGGCGCTGATACACGTGGGTTTCCTGTCCCGGATGATTCACGTCGGACGCAGGTCGCAAGTGTTGCCGGAACGGCGCAAACCCATCGAATTGCAAACTGCAGAGTGCGCGCATGAGGATGAACAACATTGCGACCGAAGTTCCGGCACAGCAAGGGTTGGCTGGGTCCGGCCTGGATTTGGAATGAATGATCGGACCATGCCGGACCCGCACATCGAGTGGCTCACTGCCGGGGGCGCATGAACATCTCAACTTCGTCGAAGAATCCTCAGTGCTTCGCTCCCGAGGAATCGTGCCTGGACGACTTGTCAATCTCCGGCGACAACGTGCCGTACCGAATGCCCGGACGCTGAGAGAATGGCCGCGATTCACGACCGCGGCAGCCATTTCCTGTTCAGCTTGCAGACCATTGTGTAGGCCGGGTCGAACACATTTCCCACCTCGTAGCGAACGCATTGCGACAGCAACAGATTGGCGCCCAGAGCGTCCAGTCCATAGTCTGCCTGTAACCAGCGGAGCATTTCGGTGGTGGCGTGCTGTGTGGCCTGGTCGAGTGGACGCGCGTTGCCGACGGCCATGATCCAGTCATCGCTCTGCGCGCGGGGCCAACCGATCGTTTTGCCCTTCACGACGCGAAGCGTCACTCGCACGTTCATGGAGATCTCAATCCCCGCTCCAACAATTTCGCCATCACCCTGAGCCGCATGACCGTCGCCGAGAAAAAACAAAGCACCCGGCTCAAACACGGGGAAGAAGACAGTCGTGCCGGCCACAAAACCGCGGTAGTCCATGTTGCCACCATGTTCAGCGGACGTTGCCGTCGAAACGGCCTGTCCTCCTTTTGCTGCGACGCCGAAACATCCCAGCATGGGCTCCAGAGGAATCACGAGTTTTCCGAGGCTCGATTCCGGGCCCACAAGGGTCGCGGTGCCGGCTGTTGTGTCGATGTCCCATTCGGCGAGTTCCGCTGGCGGCAACTCGCAGATATATGTCGGGTCGACAACATTGGGTGCCACCGAGGAACCAGAAAAGCCGTAGCGACGACTGGGTTGAATGTCGTTAATTTCGACGGCCAGACTGTCGCCTGGTTCGGCCCCCTCGACGAAGAACGGTCCGGTCTGGGGATTTCCTCGCGGCGTCACCTGTTCCCGATGTTGATCGAAACCTCGGGCATCGACGGTCGTTGTGACAATCGTGTCACCGTCGTCGACGTGCAGGACCGGTTCGTGCGGCCCGAGTGTGGTGTGGTATTTTGACGGCGTGAATCGATGTTCCATTCTGGAGACTTTCTACAGCGTATGACGCTGATTCGGGGCCGCGAGGACGGTGCCCGAGCCCATGATTCATGGCTGCCACGAGCCAGGACCCGCCACGACATTTCGAAAACTGCTCTATTTGGTTACTGTCTCGTAAATTTCTGCAGCGACGGACAATCTTCGCCCACCAAACCTCGCTTCGCGGCGGCAGAAAGTGTGACCTCGCCAACGTAAATGTCGCCGCGAGAATCGAGCGAGATATCGTGCGGAGCAATGAAGTCTCCAGAGCGATAGGGATTTCGCCCGCCTCCCCACCGACTCAGCAACGCTCCGCTTCGACTGAAGACACTCACTCGTCCGCCGGTCTCTTCTGGTCGGGGGTTGGGTGTTCCGGCGTGCCAGCCAAGTTCCGCCACGAAGACGTTGTCGCTGTCGTCGAAGACGACGTTACAAGGACGTGCCACATCGGTCCATTCCTCAATGTACTCACCGCTCGCTGTAAACCACTGCAGGCGAGAGTTTTCACGATCTGCAACCACAACGTTGCCGGAATGGTCAACCGCGATACCGTGAGGGATCTGAAACTCACCCGCCCCGCTGCCTGGCCGGCCCCAGGAAAACAGGAGTTCTCCGTCGGCCGAGTACTTATGGATACAACAGTTGCCGTATCCGTCGCTGACATACATTTCGCCGTTGGGAGCAAGCGACAGGTTTGTGGGAAGATTGAAGGGAAGTCCCGCCCGTTTGATTGTCCGGTAATCCGAACTTTCGACGCCCGTGTCGGATGGCTGTCCGCTCGTTCCCAGTGTGAGCAGCAACTGACCATCCGTGGTGAATTTTCGGACCGTATGATCCTGGTCATCGGTCAAATAGACACTGTCGTCCGGTCCGATCCAGATGCCGTGCGGCCTGATAAATTGCGATTCGCCCCACGAATGCAGGAATTCGCCGTTCTGGTCAAAGACGATGACTGGCTGATGGCCGCCGCGGTTGAATACGTAAAGGCGATCTTTGGAATCGCATGCCACGCCAACTGCCTCTCCGGGCAGTATTCCCCTGGGCAGGCGATGCCAGGCATCGTCCGATTTGTATACGAACTCGCCGCCGCCGCCGACGAGATTTGAATTTGAAGGATTGAGCTGGACCAGGATGAAATCGCTTTCGGCAGATGGATCAGGATAGATGCGCGCACTATACCCGCGAGTGAGTTCGGATTAACAACCGACCACTCTCCGGTGCTTAAGACTGTCGTGCAGTTGATCGACCACAGTGACCGCCTCGCGTCGTCCTTCCCTTCTCCCGTTGCCGGAAGAAGATGGTTCCCGCGTAAGGACCGTTCGTGTCATCACTGTCCTGTCTTGCCGGCTGATCATCACGGCGGAGCGTGATGGCTACATTCAATTCGCGACAGTGATTACTTGCGCAATCCTTACCTGCGCCACCTCTGTCCGAAAGTTGGGCTAGATGCGACGGACCAGTGTGACAATGAATTCGGCGTCAAAGTCTCGGTTGAGCTTCTTTGTCAGTGGCACGCCGACGGCGAAGCGTATTGCGGTGTCGGGGCCGAGTTCACCGTGAAAACCTGTCGTCAGGTTCAGCACGTCCCGCCGCTCGAACATTGTCGCCACTGTTCCGATTCCAGGCACGACGACGGTGTCATTGTCTTGCGACATGTCGCGAGTGTAGTGCAGTTCCAGAATCGCGGCCAACCCGGTCGGGCAAAGACCCAGGGCAAACGCATACTAAATAGCTTTCACACCAATGACTTGCATCAAATAGTCGACGTTCCATCCGGCCATTCGTCGCCGCATAGCGATACTTTCCTTGTCGTCCTGTTGCTTCAACAGACTGATCGAGAAGCGTTTCAACCACGCCAGGTTGTCCGCAGCCAGTCGGTCCCGGAC
>JBDOMX010000129.1:0-5165 GCA_039831615.1 Planctomycetaceae bacterium | reverse complement strand
GAATTGGTAAGTTCCATCTCGGGCGGCTTCCGTGCCAGTGGAATTGAAAGTTAAGAGATTCAAATTCCAATTGTCACGGGCCGCCTTTTATATGCCAATATCATTCCCGAAAAGTGCGAAACTGGAAGTAAGGTTCCGTGTAGCTGAACCCTCCCCACACGTACATCGCATCCGCGACAATAGCAGCCGACAGACCCTGCCGCGCCGCCCCAGGAAAATCGGGCAAACTCAGCCAGCCGCCGGCTGGCTGATCCAGATCAATTCTCCATCCCTTTTTAAGGAAGCCACGAGGATACCGACCGGGCTTGCGGCGATTGTCTTCTTCCAGTCCACCGCTGCAGAAACCACCCACGGTCATCAGCTGACCCGCGATGATTCCGCCATGCTGTCCTGAAACCCCTGCGGGAGATTTGTTCCTCGCTCCCACTCGATCTTCAGCATTGGCTGGAGGGACTTATCCGAACGTGCTTCCGGAAGGGCGTCGTCCGCCGATATCTCCATGGAGCAGAAGAATGGCAACGATCGCCTCCACGATGCTCAACCAAAGAATCCTCACCATGACAGCATTCCTGAAAAGGGGCCCATCCCGCAGGCATACGCTCCGTTGGCATTTGAAAAGTCGGGAGCTTACTATCGCACACTCCGCTTCACACGTCACGACTGCCCTCAACAGAGGACACTGAGATCATTCAGGATTCTTCAATGAACACTCGCTTTCGATCCGCCCTGGGTTTGAATCGCCAATCGTTCCTGCGACGCTCCCTCGAAGACAGCGGCGATCGAGCGGTCGTTGTTCTTCGTTCAACTGCTTTTGCCTCTGGCATGCATCATCTGCCGGTGGCAGTCTTGTTTGTGATTCTGTTCCTGTCGGCGCACGCGCAGTGTGATGACGGACTGATCGCACACTGGCCGCTGGCGGGAAACGCTCAGGACGTTTCGGGGAACGGACTGCATGCAACCTCAGGCGGGGTCGATTTTTCGGCTGGAGGACCAAGTGGCACTGAAAACACAGCAGCCGCATTCGACGGGCAAACGTCGTCCCTCACAATTCCGTCGAATGAGCGTTTACAGTTCGGCCGGACAGACTTTTCAGTCAGCATGTGGATTCATACCGATTCCAAATTCGATGACGTGCCAGGAGATCTGATCAGTCAATACGATTCGACCAAACATCAAGGGTTTCATCTGGGACTGAAGACCAGCGCCGGCGTCACGTTTTCACAGGCGAATGCGGGTCACCTTCAGTTTGGCATCGATCAGGACAGACCCCGCAGATCGTGGGACGATTGCGGAGCGCCTGGCGGCGCGCTGCTGGCATTTGCACTCTGTGAATTTCATGGAAACCTGTACGCAGGAACGTGCGAACCTGGACGGGATGCAGCCGGCCATGTCTATCGCTATGGCGGGAACGACCAATGGATCGACTGCGGCGCGCCGGACCGATCGAATTCCGTGACTGCGCTCGCTGTGTTTAACGGCCAGCTGTATGCGGGGACCGGAAAATATCGACTCCGAGGCTCGTCGCTGCCGGAGTCAGAAAACACGACGTTTGGCGGTCACATCTTTCGATACGAAGGCGAATCAAAGTGGGTCGACTGCGGTCGTTTGGCCGAGTCCGAAGCGGTCGGTGGGATGGTGATTTACCGCGACCGCCTGTATGCGTCGTCGCTGTACCGCCCGGCGGGGTTCTTTCGCTATGAGGGTGGGACCAACTGGAAGAACGTCGGCAGCCCCGGTCGGCCCGATGATCTCCCGGGTGACACTGAGCAAATGCGGGTCGAAGCGATGGGGGTTTACAACGGGTGGTTGTATGCAACCAGCTACGACGGCGGACGCGTGTTTCGATTCGACGGTGAATCATGGTTCGATTGTGGCCAGCTGGCCGACAACACTCAAACGTATGCGTTTGCGGTTCGCGAAGGCCGACTCTACGTCGGCACCTGGCCAAGCGGTCGCGTGTATCGATTCGAACAGCCGCATCAATGGACGGACGTCGGACGCCTGGGCGAAGAACTCGAAGTGATGGGCATGCTGGTACACAACGGCCGACTGGTTGCAGGCACGCTGCCGCTTGCGGAGGTCTATGAGTTTGACAACAAGTCCGCCTGGAAAAAGCTGACGCGTCTGGATCACACTCCTGCCGTCCGATATCGCCGAGCATGGACGATGGCGGAACACGACGGGAAGGTATTCTGCAGCACGCTGCCATCAGGAAAGGTCTTTTCGTGGAGCGCCGGCGTGGTTGCCATGCATGGCACTGCGTTTCCATCCGGCTGGCATCATGTCGCAGCGGTCCGCTCCGGGAATTCGCTGAACCTGTTCATTGACGGAACACAGGTCGCGACTCAGTCCGGGTTCAATGCAGCCGACTATGATCTCTCGTGTGATCAGCCTTTGCGGATTGGCTTCGGACCGAACGATTATTTCAACGGAAAAATGGCCGACGTGAAGCTCTACGGACGAGCGCTGTCAGGTTCCGAAATTCGGTCGCACGCAAAGAATTAACGATCGAACCACAGCGGCTCCATCACTCGGACCAGATTGGACACAGACCATGAAGGAACCATTCGTCTACCTCAAAGGAGATTTTCTCCCGGCATCGCAGGCTCATATCGCGATTTTTGATGCCTCGGTCGTTCTCGGAGCCACCGTCACCGACCTGACTCGAACGTTTGAACACGTTCCCTTTCGACTGGAAGATCACGTCGCAAGGTTTTATCGATCATGCCGATATGCGCGAATCGCGCCGCCAATCACGGCGACAGACACGCTGGAGGTTGCTCAGGAACTGATTCGTCGGAATGCCGAGTTCCTCGAGTCTCACCAGGAGCTGGCTCTGGTGCAGTTTGTGAGTCCCGGAGAATTTCGAGTGTACGCCGGGGCGGCCGGCGGGGCAGGAGACATGGATCCCACATATTGCATGCACACGTTCCCTCTTCCGTTCCAGTATTGGCAGCACTACTTCACGGAAGGCGTGCACGTGGTGACTCCCTCAGTACGGCACGTTCCTCCTCAGTGTGTCGATCCCAAGATCAAGTGTCGCAGTCGCATGCACTGGTGGCTCGCGGATCAGGAAACGCACCTTGTGGATCCGCAGGCTGTGAGTCTGTGTCTGGACCTTGATGGCAACGTAACGGAAACGAGCGGATCCAACTTCCTGATCTATACGGGGAATGAGATCGTCAGTCCGAGTCGGCGCAACGTTCTTCGAGGAATCAGTGTCGAGACAGTCTCGGAGTTGTGCAGAGAACTGGACATCCGTTTCGTTGAACGTGACTTTCAGGTCTATGACGTCATCAATGCAGACGAAGCCTTCCTTGCCAGCACCCCATACTGCCTCGCACCGGCAACAAAGATCAACGGGATCTCCATTGGAGACGGCAAGCCGGGACCGGTGCTTCACCGTCTGCTCGATGCATGGAGCGAACGCGTGGGAGTCAACATTGTTGAACAAATCACAGCATCCGCGGTTCAGTAGAACGGTGTTCGTAAAGTTGTGGCGGGTTCCGGCTCGCGGGGGCAATGGTTGATCGGCTCTGGCCCTTCCTCCGCGGCAACGCCTCGTATGTCTGCCGAGTCAGCGGGAATCCTGGCGATCCGGATCATACAGCGGGTTTTTTTCCGTGGGCACCGGTGCGTTCACATCCAGTCGCCAGTTCCTCATTGTTAGCGACAGCTCATCGACTTTAGCCGGGTGACTCGCAGCGAGATCGTTTGATTCACCGATGTCATCACGCAGGTTGTAGAGTTCCCGGCGGCCGGTCTCAAACCATTCGATCAGCTTCCAGTCACCCTGACGAACTGCACCGGCCGGCGTGGTCCGAAACGGGCCGCCGCGAGCGTCTCCACGCCACTCAAGATAAGCTGGAAAGTGCCAAAAGATGGCGGCTCTGGAGAGCATCGAGGTGCTGTCTTTCAGAAGTGGAACCAGACTTCGACCATCCAGCGGGACGTTTTCCGGCAGTTCACAAGCGCTCATGTCAACAAAAGTGGGATACAGATCGATTCCGATCACCGGTTCGGCGCAGCGACTTCCGGCGACTGTGACACCTGGCCAGCGAATGATCAGGGGAACTCGTACACCGCCTTCGTAGAGCATCCCTTTGGCGCCGCGCAGCGGATGATTGGACGTCGCTTCGACATATCCGCCGTTATCAGAACTAAAAATGATCACCGTGTTTTCTGCCAGGTCTCGTTCCTCCAGACATGTCAGCACGCGACCGACACTTTGATCAACGCTTTCAATCATCGCTGCATACGTCGTGTTCCAGTGGTACTTGCCTGGCGCCTTCGCCTCGTACTTTGCCACGATGTCCTGCTTCGCCTGGATCGGCGTATGGACGGCGTAATGGGTCAGGTACAGAAGAAACGGCATCTCCTGATTCTGATCGATGAAGCGCAGCGCTTCGTCCGTCAGCCGATCAGTCAGATACTCACCAGGCTGTTCCTGTTTCAGATTGGGAAAGTCATAGGGACTGTGGTAGCCACCGCCGCCCCGCGGACTGCCCCACTCTTTCCCCGCGACATTCACATGGAATCCCTGTGTCGTCGGATCATTTCCCAGATGCCACTTCCCCATGCTGGCCAGCGTGTAACCGTTGGCGCCCAGCACTTCGGCCCAGGTGACAAAACTGTCGGCCAGCGTAGTCTTGTTTTCAATTGGTTCCAGGCGCCGAAATGCATGATTGCCGCGGCGGGGATCACCGACGGTGAAGATTCCATGCCGCGGCGAATACAGTCCACTCAGCAAACAGGCTCGACTGGGCGCACAATTTGGGCCGCATGAATACGCATCAGTAAACACGGTCCCACTGGCAGCCAGGCGGTCGATGTTTGGCGTTTCATAGAAGTCCGATCCCTGACAGGCCAGGTCGGACCAGCCGAGGTCGTCGATGTAGAAAAAAACGATATTGGGACGATCAGCCCGAGCCACATGAGGAAGCAGAAGACTCAGGGCAAACAGAATCAGTCGGAATGGATGCATCACTAAGACTCCAGCTCTCAAATCGGTGGGTCACGATCTTTTGATGGCGAGGGATCTGGTCGAATCGGCTGCCTGTGCGTAAGCGGGCAACAGGACGGTTGTTGACCGTGGGTTTAACCTGGAGGGAATTTCGTCTCAATTCTCCAGGAGATCCCCATGAAGTCGCGTGTTTCCGATCCGG
>JBDOMX010000842.1:0-5166 GCA_039831615.1 Planctomycetaceae bacterium | reverse complement strand
CGCCGACACCCACCCTGTTCCAAGACAGATCACACAGCGCTGAACAGGTCATTCCCGTCAACGGAAACCGAACATTGTGTTCGTAGCTTGTTTACGGCCCTCTCCACTGGGTGCCATCAAACAGCCGTTGAAATCGAAGGCCGGTCAACACCGCGATGACTGTCAACGCTGAAGGAAAAAGACGTCGGCATCGAGTGTAATGTCCCCCCCTGCCTGCCGATGTGTTGCTTGCGGGTTTCAAGACGCTCCTGGCAGAAGATCACAGCAACTCCAACTCAGGGTCTGGTTCGCGGTCAGTTCGTAGCGCCCGGATGAACGTGAATTGTGCCTGTCGGGAAATCTCGGTCACGTGGAACCCGAGATCGTTCAACCGATGCTGGATATCCTTGTCGCTGGGAAGCCTGCTTGTTGCCTCACACAAGATCAATCGTCCGTCGAATACCAATGTGCGTGCGGCTTCCCGCAAATAATCACCCGTGTTTGCCCCCATTAGCGACAGCGAAAACACAGCGACATCGAGTTGACTGTCGTCAAGCGGAACCCCTTCCGCAATGTCGCATCTCACCACGTCATCAGAAATCGCCATGTGATCAAACGAATGGACCTGATAACCCGCTCGTCGCAGCTGTTGACCAAGCAGGTCTTCGCCACAACCGAAGTCACCAACAACCCGGTTGTCGGGAAGCTGAGCAATCCAGTCTGCGATTACCTTGAATGGCACTACCGTCCATGTCGCTCGTGCCTGCCGATACAACGTGTGGTAGTTTTCCCACTCTGTAGTGTCGACTCGTAGCCGAGTGTGCAGCTTCGCTGATCCGGTCGCGTTCCATCGCTGGTTCATGACGGAAAAATCACCATACCTTGCGGCACGCCGCTCAACTTCGATGGGTTCGTCCGACAGCGGAACAACAATCCGTGGTCGCCTGATCTCCGTGGCGTCGCCAGCATCCAATCGTCCCAGCCAGCCGAGAGCGTCCTGAAATGCCTGGGCCGGCGATCGCAGGTGCCCGGTGGGAACAACTCCGTCGACGGCAGCGTCCGCTATGCTTTTCTTGTAGTTGATGCGGTTGAGCCGTGACTGACACCAAGACCATTCCTCACTGTCCACATTTGCAAACGTAATCGGAAAGATGACGTCCACTGGTCGCTGCTGACCCAGACGAACGAGGCGGCCGATCAACTGCTCGTAAGCCGCCGCTGTCCACGGTGCAGATGCGATGATTAATCTATTGGCTCGATGCTGCAGTCCGTCGACGCCGGTGCCGACCGCACGTGAGCCAATCAGAACATTGAACTCGCCTTCGCAGAATGGATCGATCCCGGTCTTATCCTGTCCCGTGTAGCGGCCGACTTTCCACCCGGCTGCCGTCAATGCATGTGTCAGTGCCGGGACGATTCCGTCAACGTATTCGGTATAGATCAGTGTTCCATCTTTGACATGCTCAAGAATGCAGTCGAGTTTCGCATCTACCAGTGTTTGCTCGAGTTGGAGAAGCCCGGAGTTTCCTTTCGGCAGGGCCCGGATGTCGGCGACAAGGTGCGACACGTCGACCTTCGGGTTATGTTCGCCGTACTCGGGGTACGGTGGCATCCACCGAATTCCGATGCTGACCAATCGCTGGTGGAGCTTCATGCAGTTGTTGACCGTCGCCGTTGTTGGAAGATCACTGTGCTCGACGCCGGTGACAAGGTTGACCATCGAGACACCTTCACGCAGGTTGTTGATCACGGGCGTCGCGGACATCCCCAACACGGCCAGTTCGGCGTTGGCTTCGGCTGCAGTGGCACAAAGAGCTTCGGCGAGTCGGCGGCGTTTTGACGCTTCTTCAGTGCGTTGCTTGGCGTAGTGAATTTCATCGATGACGACCATGTCGACGCGATGTGCCTTCAGAAAGTGTGCCAGATCAGCCTCCGCTGTTTGCTGTTGCAGGGTCTCATAGTTGAGGACTAGATAACAAGGGCCGTTCCCGTCGGGCCACTGCGGCGTGAGCGACTTAATGACGATTTTTGAAGCCGGAAACGCATTCCGGATGGTTTGGGCCCAGCCCCGAACGACAGCATTCGGACAAAGCACCACCGTCAAGCCCGCATCAATGACTCGTGATGCCAGTACCGCTGACAGAGTTTTGCCGGCCCCGGTGCCCGACCAGTTTCCGACACGCCGCCTGTCCCTGGCCAGTGCGGCCGCATGTCGTTGCATCAGGTTCGGTTGAATTGAGTTCCCGTCGATCTGGAAGTCATAGCCGTCAGGAGTGGTCAGTGATTCTGCGGCGTCAAACTCCGTACGAAACTGAGCCCGCACTCGTTCGGAGTACTCCATGTCGCGTGGGGTCGCAGTTTCGTTCTTCACAGCGTCAAGACACGACGGATCGTAAGCCCGATGCCACAACTTGGCGATTCCGCTGGCAACCAGGAACTCGACGGCTTCCTCATCGGCGCTTGACCATAAATCGGATTCCAGTGAATCCAGAATCGCACCGGCGGATAGCTCGGGCAACGTTTCGTCGAACTCGACATCAATGTCATCATCTGCGATCTCGACATCCACATTCTCGTCAGATAGCTCTTCAGGTGAACTCTCAATCAAGTCCTCCGCCGAAATGTCACCGAACAGTTGCTCCAGTTCTGAATCGGCATCGGCGTTTGCAAATTCTGCCAGTGCCTCCGTAGAAAGACGCCCCGAAGTCAGTGCCTTCACAAACTCTGAGCGACGTCCACTCGATGTATGCAGTCCGTTTTGTTGGGCTAGCAAAAACAACTCAGCCGGTGAGAGCGTGTGCAACAGTTTTTGATCCAGTAATGATCGCACGAACCGGCGAATGTTGTCGAGATTCCAGCCTAAATTGCAATGAGGACAGCCTCTTCCGCGAGTGCGATTGACTAGTGTTGCATCCCATTCATGGTCTTTGCCTTTGGGGCACTTCCACCAGATGTTTTTGGTCGAACCCGCCACGACGTCTTCTGGGGTCAGTTCACCGTTCTTGGTGGGATGCCACTCTGCCGCAATCTTCGGAAACAGCGAGGCCAGTGAATTCGTCACGGACACCCGTTTGCCGGCGCAGCATGCACAGCCCATCCCTTTTGAAGTTCGATTATCCGGTGTCGCTGGCCATTCGTGATCCGGTCCCTCCGGGCACTTCCACCAGACTTTCTTGGTCGAACCCGCCACGACGTCTTCTGGGGTCAGTTCACCGTTCTTGGTCGGATGCCATTCGGCGGCAAGATCAGGAAACAGTGCCGCGAGCGAGTTCGTGACCGAGACCCGTTGGCCGGCACAGGACGGGCAGCCACTTCCTTGAGTGCGCTCACTTGGCGACGTTTCCCATTCGTGATCCGGTCCCTCGGGGCACTTCCACCAGACTTTCTTTCCAGAGCCTGCGACCACGTCGGCTGGGGTAAGTTTACCGTTCTTGGCCGGGTGCCATTCCGCGGCAACTTCGGGAAACAGTGCCTCCAGTGAATTGGTAGAAGAGACCTGTCTCGCGGCACAGGACGGACAGCCCTGTCCTGACCCAGTTCGACTGTCTAATGTCGCATCCCATTCGTGGTCATCACCCTCGGGGCACTTCCACCAGGCTTTCTTTCCAGAGCCTGCCACGACGTCCGCCGGTGTCAGTCCACCGTTCTTGGTCGGATGCCATTCGGCGGCAATCTCAGGAAACAATGCGGCCAATGAGTTTGTCACAGAGACCCGGTTGCCGGAACAGAACGAACAGCCCGTCCCGTTTCTAGTTCGACTGACCAGTAGTGCTGTCCATTCGTGATCCGGTCCCTTGGGGCACTTCCACCAGACTTTCTTTCCAGAGCCTGCCACGACGTCCGCCGGTGTCAGTTCTCCGTTCTTAGTAGGATGCCATTCCGCGGCAAGATCAGGAAACAGTGTGGCCAGCGAGTTTGTCTCAGAGACCCGTAGTCCACGGCAGCACGGACAACCTTTTCCTTGGGTGCGCTCACTTGGCGACGTTTCCCATTCATGGTCTTCGCCCTTGGGGCATTTCCACCAGACCTTTTTGTGCGAGCCAGCGACGATGCCTGCTGGAGTCAGCTCTCCGTTCTTCGTGGGATGCCATTCTGCGGCAAGATCCGGAAACAGTGCGGCCAGTGAGTTCGTCACAGAGACTCGTAGCCCACGGCAGAACGGACAGCCCTGTCCTTTCCTTGCCCGATTATAAGGCGACGCATCCCATTCATGGTCTTCACCCTCTGAGCATTTCCACCAAACTTTCTTGTTCGAGCCTGCAACAACATCTTTCGTTTTCAAGTCACCGTTTCTTGTGGGATGCCACTGCCCAGCAACTTCGGGATGTGTGACGGAAATCGGTTGTTTTTTCTTTGCTGCCATACGGCTGCCTATTTGCCTACACGATTTTGCGGTCGATCACCGACACTCATTCCGTTCATCCTCGCTAATCTCTCACCACTCCCACGGTGGAATCGCTCCGTGAGCAATGGACCACAACCCACTGTTCATCTCACGCGCGTGCTGTTCGGCGTCACTCAGCGCCGTGTTGTCCGGCGCGTACTTCACATAATGCCAAGCCAGACCTGCTTTCACCAGTGCCAGGTTGATCAGCATGCCATCGTGGTAGATGTCACCAACTGAAGTGATGTGCTCTATAATCCGCGGTTCGCGAATAATGCGTCAAGTTTGGCGACCGCCTCTGGCATGTGTGCATTCGTCGCGCCATGCAGTACATCGCTCGCGTTGGCGTAAACCGGCAGCTGGTTGTCCACCCCCACCGTGACTCCAGCGTGTTTACTCAGTTTCTTGATCGCAGCCGTCACGCTTTGTGGTGATCGCTTTTCACGATTCGGCAGAAACACATGACCGCGGCACAATGATTCCGGCACCACGGACAGCAGTCGGCCCAGCCGTTCGTTTGTCGGCAGCGCCAGCGGACCGGTTGTCCACATGCGCCGTAGCCGGACAACTTCGCCATCCCAATGGACGTCATCCCACATCAGCTGCAGTAACCAGCCAAATGGAATCCCGGCTTCCCAAAACCCGCGAAGGAAAAACCGGAATTCATCCTGTTCCGCTTCCGGCAGCACGTCACTGGTGGCGGCTACGATCTTTTCGAAATCGTCGCTGGTGATGGTTCGTCGTTCGTTCATGGTACTGTCTCCTGTGAGAAATGAAGTGTGACGTTCGTTCGCCATCACTCA
>JBDOMX010000305.1:0-5168 GCA_039831615.1 Planctomycetaceae bacterium | reverse complement strand
CTGGCGGGAAGGGTTCCGCAAGTTCGATCCGATCCCCAATCACAAAACGGATACCAACAATCACGGTCCGTTCAGCACCGACAACATCGGATTTAATTACGACTATCCGGAAGCATCGTATGCACGCCGTCGACAGATTATTCGTGAGCATGAAGTCTATCAGCAGGGGCTGATGTACTTCATGGCCAGTGAACCGCGGGTGCCGGCGGATGTGCGAGCGAAGTTCAGTCAGTGGGGACTGGCCGGGGATGAGTTTACGGACAACGGTCACTGGCCCCATCAAATCTACGTTCGAGAAGCCAGACGCATGATCGGAGAGTTCGTGATGACAGAAAATGAACTGCTCAAGCGTCGCCCGACTCCACAGTCGATTGGCATGGGCTCGTACACGATGGATTCGCACAACGTTCAGCGTTACGTAAAGCCGGACGGGTACGTCCAGAACGAAGGCGACATTGGAGTCAGCACACGCGGGCCGTATGAGATCGCATTCGGTTCGATTCTGCCGAAACGCAATCAGTGCACTAATCTGCTGGTTCCGGTCTGTGTCTCAAGTTCGCACATTGCCTTCGGTTCCATTCGGATGGAACCGGTGTTCATGATTCTCGGCCAGTCAGCGGCCACCACGGCCGTGATGGCCCTGGAGGCGGACAGCGCGGTGCAGGACGTGGGTTACGCGCACCTGAAGGAACGCCTGCTGGCGGACGGACAGGTTCTGGAAGCCGCGACGGCTTCGCTGGGACGCGGTGGGATCGCCCCGAAACAACTTGACGGGACGGTGGTTGACGACCTGCAGGCGAAACTCGTAGGCAACTGGTCCTTCAGTGCCTCGTCCGGGAAATGGGTCGGGGGTCATTATTTGCACGACGGGAATGCGGCCGACGGCAAAGCGGTTGCCCTGTTCGGGTGCCGGCTGCCGCAGCCAGGCCACTACGAAGTGCGATTGTCCTATTCGCAGCATGCCAATCGCGCGACCAATGTACCGGTGGAGGTTCGCCACGCGGAAGGGCACTCGGAGCGGACGGTCAATCAGCGGAAGCAGCCTCCACTGGACGGGCGTTTTGTTTCCCTCGGTTCGTTTGAGTTTTCTGCTGACAAACCCGCTGCTGTCTCCGTGTCCAACCGGGGGACAGACGGATATGTGACTGTCGATGCCGTGCAGTGGGTCCGGCAACGCTGACCGCGTAGCTGTTGAGGCCTCGACGCAGGACTCGAACCTTCAGCAGCAACTTTGGCATTGTCCGGTTTGTATGTGAACGCGGACACCTGGCGATCCACGGTATCGCTGGCCACGGTGCCGTTCAGATAGAGATGCACCTCCTGCCCGGTTCGGACTCAGATCCTGATATACGTCTTGTTCCTGTGCAGAATCCAGGCGAGCGCAGCCAGCATTCCGTAAAACATCAGGATTCCGCAGATACCAAGTGGTGTGGTGAGGGACGGGTTGGACTCCGCCAAGTGCTCGTGAACCCATCCGTAGCACGTCGTGATGATGTCCTGTGGCGCCTGTGTTTCAGAAATCACGCACTGAACAATATAAATGAACAGGGCGTTCATACTGACAGAACCAAACGTTGGAATACGAATCCCTCCCACGTCGCAGAGCAGATAAAAGGCCAGCAGGGTCAGGAAGCAAATCCCGGTGGACCACAGCGGGAATGGCAATGTCATGTGGTATGCCGAGATCGGCCACAGGGCTTTGGTTTCTCCCCAGGGAATGCTCATCACCCAGCCAGCGGCACACAATCCCACGCCCAGTGACAAGCACCTGGTGACGATTTTTCCGCGGTCACGGGTTTTGAACACGTCGTAAGCAATCGTCCCCAGCAGCAGAATAAAACACCAGCTCAACGGCCCAAAGGGACCACCATTCAGCGGCACATCAAACAAGGTGGACTGATACGGAATCCACTTGAAGAGATACGGCATGTTCTCATCCGTCAGCTTCGCAGTCCGCATGATCCATGGCCCGTACACAGTAAAGCTGACAATGGCCTGGTACAGAAATGCCATGCAGCAGGCCACCCCCGCTCTGACTCGGGGTGACTTGTCGATAAACAGAACGGCTAACAAGCCAGCCAGTCCAATATCCATCAGGGCATCCCACAGCCATCCCATATAGATGGCAAATGCGATGAGCACTAACAGTGAGAACCGTTTTGCCATGGCCTTGCGCGTGGCAGCGGCCCCCGCCACCTTGCTGCGCCGCAGCCAGGACAGCCGCATGCTCATTCCCACCACAAACATGAATAAGGGTGCGATCGAATCCGCATAGGTGAAGTAGTCCTGATGGTGACTCAGCTGGTCAACTTTCACTCCGAACATGCCCTTGGCGTTCACCAGGATCATGCCAAACACGGCATAACCCCTGAGTTGGTCGATCGAACGGAGACGTGCCGGCTCTTCAGCCACCGTATCGGACATGGCCAGTTCCTGCTTGTTGATCAGTCGTGAAGATGTACTGGAAGAGGTGACGAAGTTTTGCTGAGGCAGGAGATTCAGGTTTGCTGCCCGTCTGCCTCACGCAATCACATCTTTGATCACTTCCGCAGGATAGAGGTCGGTCAGTCGCTCGTCGCGGCCGTTGTGGGCGTACGTCAATGTTTCATGGTTCAGCCCCAACAGGTGAAGAATCGTCGCGTGCAGATTGGCCGTTTGCGTGCGATTCTCCACGGCCCGGTATCCGAAATCGTCGGTGGCTCCGTACGACTGGCCCCCTTTGATCCCGCCACCGGCCATCCAGACACTGAAGCCGTAGGGATGGTGATCGCGTCCGAACGGAACGTTCTCCTTACGGATCTCAGCGGCTGGTGTGCGGCCGAATTCGCCTCCCCAAAGAATCAACGTTGAATCAAGTAAGCCTCGCCGCTTGAGGTCCGTGAGCAAACCGCCGATCGGAAGGTCGGTTCGATCACAGCATTCCTTGACCTTTTTGTCGTTGTGTGTGTGCGTATCCCACGGCTGCCCGGCCATGAAGATCGATACGAAACGAACGCCCCGCTCGACCAGCCGCCGCGCCATCAAACATCTCGTGCCGTACGACTTGGTTGTCGGATGGGAGATTCCATAAAGTTCCTGCGTTTCCCGTGTTTCCTGCGCGAGGTTGAGGGCATCGGTCGCGGCGAGTTGCATGCGGCCTGCCATTTCGAACGTCGAGATGCGGGCTTCGAGTTCCAGCTCCCCAGGACGATTGGCCAGATGCCGCTTATTGAGCTGACTAAGCAGAGTCAGCCGCGCATCAGTGACGTCCTGAGGCCGCGGCTTCGTCGGCTCCAGGTGCAGCACCGGACTGCCCTGCTCGCGAAAAACAGTCGCCTGATACTGTGGTGGCAACCAACCGCTGGACCAGTTGCGCAAACCGTCCACCGACAGGCCTCCCGGGTCCGGAAGAGCGACGAATGATGGAAGATTTCGGTTTTCAGATCCCAGTCCGTACGTGATCCACGAACCCAGAGTTGGTCTTCCCGCAACAATCAGCCCCGTCTGCGCCATCCAGATGGCGTGCTCATGATTGCGATGCTCGGTGAACATCGAGCGGATGACGGCGATATCGTCAGCATGCCGCGAGACGAACGGCTGGATCTCAGAAAACGCAAGGCCGCTTTCGCCACACTCACGAAACCTGTGAGGACTCCCCTTCAGGTTGTTCGTGCGGTTTTCATCGTCCACAACTTCTTCGGGCGGTGCGGTCCCGTCGAACCTGTTGAGCATTGGCTTCGGGTCGAGCAGGTCGACGTGGCTCGGCCCGCCGTGCATGAACAGCTGGATCACCGCTTTCGCTTTGGGGACACTGTCCGAGGTACGGACCGTCGGTCGCGCCGCAGCCTCCGCCGATTCGCTCATCATCGTGGCCAGCGCGAGCCCGCCGAATCCACCCGCAAACTGCTGCAGCGCATCGCGCCGCAGGACCGAATTGAACTGACTCATGTCCGTCTCCGAAAATCGATTCTCAGTCTATATACGAGAATTCATTTGCACTGAGTAACATGTGGCACAAGTCGGCGAGCGCAAGTCGTTCGACGTGGGCGCTGGTCTCCGGTTCCTGCTGGTCCTCGCTGCTTCGAGCCGCCGCATGTCTTGCCGGTTGTTCGGCAAGAAACTGCGTGAAGAATTTTCGTTCGTCATCCGTCACATGTCGCGAAAATGCGGCCCGAACTGCATAGCCCAGCGGATCCGAGGGGTTTTGCTCCTGCGCCCGCTGAGCGAACGCATTTGCCGCGCGCACCATGGGATCGCTGTTGAGCAGTGTCAATGCCTGCGTCGAGACGACAGACGTGCTGCGACCGGTGCAGTTGACCGTCATTTCCGGCTGATCGAAGGCGCGAAGCATCGTTTCTGGATTCAACCGCAGAATCTGAATGTAAATCGACCGCCGGTCCGGTGCCGATGCCAGCGGCACGACGACTTCACCGCTGTCTAATCGGTGGACGGCCAACGGCGAACCAAACATCGCCGGATTCAATAACCCCGATGTGGCCAGAACCGCATCACGGAGCGGTTCCGCCTGCAGCCGGCGCATGTTTTGTCGCCACAGCAAACGATTTTCCGGATCGGCAGCGGTTCCCGTTTCCCGAGTTTCGTGGCTGACACGCGACCGTTGCCGCCATGCGCCGGATGTCAGAATCAGTCGGTGGATATGCTTGATGCTCCAGTCGTGCTGGACGAATTCCGTCGCCAGCCAGTCGAGTAATTCAGGATGACTGGGTGGATCGCCCAAGGCCCCGAAATCCTCGGGAGTGGAGACGATACCGGTCCCGAAGTGATGCATCCATATTCGATTGACCATCACCCGGGCCGTCAGAGGATGCTGGGGTTGAGTCAACCAGCGCGCGAAGGCGTGCCGACGTCCACTTGTGCGCGTGTCGTCCGGCGGAGCATTCCACACAAATGGGTCCGGCGCCCTGACGGACGCGATCACGCCCGGCTCAACGATCGGTCCTGGAGTTTGTGCATCGCCTCGCAGCAGGACCGGAGCGTCGACGCTGCCAGGTAAATCATAAAGGGAGCGGACTTCATCGAAATGGACGCGCCGTCTTTCCACCGCGGCGATGCGGTCATTAAAGTCCCTGCTTTCGGAGACGTACTCTGAAAACTCTTCCTTGAAGATTGTTTCGAGTTCCGTGGCATCGGGTCGCAGACGTTGCCGGTGTTCTTTCACAAGGCCTTTT
>JBDOMX010000118.1:0-5176 GCA_039831615.1 Planctomycetaceae bacterium | reverse complement strand
TTTTCTGATTCCGCGGTGTCAAAAAAACTCAGATGGCCGTATTCTCGACACAACCCCGCGAAACTCAAAGACTTGTTTTCCCTCCTATCAACACACCTTCACAGGGCTGGGCCTCTGGGGTTCGCCAAAGGCATGGATGTTATCGAACTCGTGAAGGATATCCCCTTCAATAAGTTCGACACCAGCTACGATCGCCGATTGAGCGCACGACTCAGCGACCACCGCATCGAGGTTGATTCATCTCCATTCGAACTGGGAGAGGTCAGCTTTCACCACAATCTGAGTTTCCATACCGCTGGACCGAATCGGACGACCACGCCTCGGATGGTGTTAGCCACGACGTATTTCGAGGATGGTGCACGCGTGATTGACGCCCCGCACATGGTCAATGGCGACTGGCGTCGCTTCATGCCCGGCGTCGAACCCGGTCAAGTCATCAATACGCCCCTCAACCCCGTCCTGTTTCCCGCAGAGGAAACCTGAGCAAATTCTGGCCAGCCGTCAGTGGAGATCGCAACCGTAATGAAAAGTGACCCAAAAACAGAGACGTTCGAGAGGAGTTGCCAGCATTGGAGTGAAGAGGGACGAGCGGGGATGGAGGCCTTCTATCGCCTCGCCACCATCGACTACCAATTGCTCGCAGAACAACTTGATTGGGGAAAGGTCTTTCAGGAAACAGGCCAACGATTCGGGCCCGAAGTCCGCCTGCTCGACGTTGCCTGCGGCAGTGGCCAATTTCCCGCCGCGCTGCTGAAGTACGGCGGAGTAGAGACGTGCCGGAACCTGACGGTTGAGTATTCACTACTAGACCCATCGGAGTTTTCCATATGCACAGCTCGTCAGCAATTGGCCGCTCCGTTCACTCCGTCCGAGGAATACCTTTGCACGGTCCAGCAATTTGATCCGCCCGCTTCCCGATATGCAGTTGTGTGGGCGACTCACGCTCTGTATTGCGTTCCGCAGTGCGAACTCGAGGTGGCGGTAGATCAGATGCTGGCGGCGTTGGAACCTGCGGGGCTCGGATTTATCGCTCACGCAAGTCAGCAGTCACATTATGGCCGCTTTCATGACCTTGATGTGCAGGGTGTGCCGTCGGATCACACAGAGCCGTTCAGCACGGCAGAACAAGTCATCGAAGCACTACAAGCGAGAGTCGACAAGGCAGCTCTCCGGTGCTGGTCGATCGACTACGAGGGAACGCTCGATCTCGAAGACCGAGAAACTGCCGAACGCTACCTGCAGCGGTGCCTATTCGATGACACGATTTCCCTGGACGGGATGTTGGCAGATCAGCGAATGGGTGACTATCTCCGCAGCTGCATGGACAGACGCGGCGGCGTGTGGCGGTTCCCGCAAAAAACCTGGCTAATCTTCTTCGGTGAGCTGGCCAAGTCCATCGATGATTGCAGACGTCGATAGCGTTTTTTGTATGCCGGTCAGTCTCGGAACGCTCTGTTTGGATGCCCACACGAAGCCTGGTGCGAGTTCTTTCTTGATGCCGGGGGCCGCTACGTACGCGTGAGCGAATTCTCGCGCCGTGACTGATCGGTGCGGGCGTCGACGAAAGCGTATTACGCTGATTCGTGGCCGCGGCGGAAGTGTCAGAGCCCATCATCCATTGCCCCCGCGAGCCAGAACCCGCCACGTCCTTTTGAAAACTTCTCTAACTGACGTTATTTAAGTTGGAGGAAGGGGTCGCGGCGATGACGAAGGCGTCGGCGGGATGAGCAACCAGGATGCTGTCTTTTGCCGGACGACTGACGGCGCGAAGGTAGCTCAGGCAGACTTGAATGATTTCATCATCGAGCTGTCGGCAGTCGCTTTGTGTGATGAAATCCAGCATCATTTCTCCACGGGGACAATCGGCCTCAAAGCAGCGCGCGACGTCAACCTCGCCATGGATGCGTTGCCTTGAGAAGGCAAGACGACGTTGTGAAAGATGGTCTGCCAGGCAGTCGCTGAACCAGATGCCACTGTTCGCGTGATGTATCCAGAAGCATTTTGCTAACTGATTCCGTTCCGCCTCGGGCGCCGGGACAACCACCGCTTTGCCTGCGGGAGCGAGCAACGTTAGCAAACGGTCGAGGGTGGCGGCAGGGTCATCGAAGTAGTAGAGAGAATGGACAACATGGATGATGTCGAAACGATCGGTAGATTCGAGCGCCTCAATGTTTTGCTCCCGCAGATCAAGCCGGACGTTGGAAAGCTTCTGGTTGTCAAAATCATCCCGAAAACGGCGACAAGCGACTGAGTTGGGATCCACTCCCGTGTATTCAACACGTTTTGAAGTTGTTGCGACCGATTTGATCAGCGGATTGTCAAGAATCCCGCTCCCACAACCTACACTAAGAATTCGCAGCGGATCCAGGCTCGCGTAATGTAGCCGAATCAAATCTCCCAGCCACTTGAGGATGAGTTGCTGCTGATTGCTGGACCGCTCGAAGAGGTCGTGTGTCTCGTCGAATCGCTTGTCCGATAGTCGGAAAGGACGGCATGTTTGCTCCAACGCCCCTCTCAACCTGTTTAATGCTGCGACGCGCAGTTCCACTGCTTGCATAATCTCAATTTCTCGTTGAACGCGGCGAGGTGAGCATGACGCCGCGGTGATGCGACAGTTCGAGGTGCGACGAGACCTCAGGGCTCCATAGGCTCGGATCGCTGTTCATTTCACACTGGCTGACAACTTCCGGGCTGTGGTGTCGTTCGGTTTCTTTGGAAACGTAGCTCGACTCAGCGGCACGCTTGATGCCGTTTAGCATACCACCAAACACAATCTGGTGCAGCGGTACCACCGCGTACGAGTCGAGGATCCCGAGAGGTTCCTTCGGTACGGCCATCAGCCCGGACACCAGGGCAAGTCGATCTGCCTGCTCGCAAACCTTCGGTCGCAGCACAGCGTGCTGCTGCACACAGTGAAAAGAAGGCAGGTAAGCCACAGAGAGACAGTGAGACAATCTGCGACGGGACAGGCACAGGAGCCTGAGCCACCGAAATCGCGATGACGTGAACCGTATTGCAGCTCGAGGGTCAACTTTCCACAAAACGTGTTACGATCACTGATCAGCAACGGTCACACGACGTGAACGACTGAAGCATTGAATCGGAAACTCATGGGCGCGGTCTACGCAGAATTTGAGCGGGAACTGGCTGCCATCCAGAAGGCATGCGCGGATGATCCCCGACGTGAGTTGATTCGGCTGTTCCTGATGGCCCTGGAACGCGAAGAGCTGGTCTCGATCGGATATCGCGAATCGCTGATGGAGAAGCGAATTGCGGCAATGCCTTTGCCCGACGACGTGCGAAACCTCATCCGCCGCGCGCTCGTCTGGATCTGGAAGGACGAGGAAATGCACACGATCTACATTCGTGGCGCCATCCTGAAACTGGGTGGCTGGCGATTGCGAACTCAGACGTTCCTTGCGCAGACCGCCGGAGGAATTGGCGGCTGGGCCGGATCAGTCATGCAGCACAGCAGTTGGTCCCGCGCACCACTGTCGCATCTGATCGCTTCCATCATTACCAGAATCGGACATCTGGTCGGAAAAGTTCCGCACGATGTCAAACAGCATCTGCAATACGGACCGTTTCGTCACTTCTGCCTGTTCAACATCGATGCTGAGAAAACGGCTGCCGTCTGCTGGTACCGGATCGCGGAACTGGCCGCCTCCCAGCCCGACCTCGACGAAACGCTTGCCCGAGATTTCAAACGAGTGGCGGTTGATGAAGATCGGCACGGACTGATTTTTCAGATTCTGGCCGATGCCCTCACGGACGACGACAGGCTGCAGGAAGGCGAATCGGCCGCAGCGCTGGTGGAAAAGATTCGAGAAGTCGGTGAGGAATTCCTGCCACGTGGTAGGCGTCGGGTCGCCGACGCCGAAAACCCGATCGGCAGCGCTCAACCGGTCCACGTGATCCGGTCACAAACACCATCAGAGAAACACTCAGCATTCCGACAGCTGCTGGAGCAATGTGGTCTCAGTGACGCGATCCGCGAACGCGCCGACTTCGTGGAACGGCCGGTCGAGCAGATGCGAATCGCGATCAAGCCGACGTTCATGCTTGGTTATCATCACAAGGACGTGTCACCGATCACCGATCCCGAACTGGTCACCGAACTGGTGGACTTCATTCGCGAACTGGGTTGTGAAGACATTGCGATCGTGGAAGGCCGGAACATCTACGATCATTTCTTTCAGAATCGTGCCGTCCGCGAAGTCGCCGACTACCTGGGCTACACGTCGGATAAATACCGCATCTGCGATACCGAAGAGGAACAGGTCGAGCACGAGTATTCGCGGGGGATGGGCCAATACACCATTGCACGGTCATGGCAGGACGCGGATTTCCGAATTTCGTTCCCGCGGCTGCGCAGCCATCCGATCGAACTGGCGCTGCTCTCCGTCGGTAATATCGAATGGGTCGGCGGTCGCTGCGATGAGTACCTGTTTCTGGAACGGCAGGCGGACCGCTCGACGGCAATCATGATGCTGCTGAACGATTTTCCTCCGCACTTCGGCATTGTCGATGCGTTCCGGAATGTGCCTGACGGATTGGTGGGAGTGATGGGATGCCGCAAACCGATTTCTCCATTGCGCTTCTATGCCGGACGCGATGCACTGGCCGTGGACACGGTCGTTCTGCGGCATCTCGGCAGTCATCAGTTTGAATCGTCCAGCATCCTGCGCACCACGGCTCAATGGTTCGGCGGCGCGACGAACGAAATTCGTGTGGTGGGAGAGGATTCAGTGATCGAAGACTGGCGAGGTCCATACCACAACGAACTGCGCGCGATGCTGAGCGTGCTGGCGTTCCCGGTGTACGTGATGGGCAGCGGCCGTGGCTCGCTGTTCGTGCCGGAAATGGACCCGGACGCTTTTCCACTGATTTCCGCTGAAGGACTTCTGCTGCGAACTTCACGGCGCGCGGTCCGCTGGCTGCTGGGGTTGCATATTCCGGAACGTCCTTCGGCAGGCAGTCACTGATGAATCGGCGCGTGGTGATTATCGGTGCCGGCATCGGCGGGCTGACCTCAGCCATTCGACTGGCCGGGTACGGATGCAGCGTCACTGTCGTCGAAGCCCGAGAGAGTGCTGGAGGATTGGCGTCCGGATTCGAGCTGGAGGGGTTTCGGTTTGACGCCGGACCGTATGTGCTGCTGGATCGCCCGGGCCTG
>JBDOMX010000444.1:0-5189 GCA_039831615.1 Planctomycetaceae bacterium | reverse complement strand
TTCCTGCCGCCGGCACGATCCGTCGGCTCCTGAAGTCGACCGATGTTCCGGCAAACTTCGCCGTTCGCGGTCACTCCCGACTTGATAGTGGGCAGGCCGCCTGGCTGATAACCTGCACTCCAGCTGGCCGTTCAATTCAGTAGGCCGCAGCCACCCTGAAACCAATCGACGGAGTCCACCTCCATGAGGAATGTCATCACGAGTGCCCTGATGTTGTTGATGCCCACCGCGACGGCTGACGACTGGCCTCAATGGGGCGGTCCGCAGCGCGACGGGGTGTGGCGGGAATCGGGGATTGTCGAACGTCTTCCGGATACCAGAATTCTTCCAAGAGTCTGGTCGATTCCGGTCGGCGAGGGATATTCAGGACCCGCTGTCGCCGACGGACGAGTCGTCCTGACCGATCGTCAGGCCAGCCATCGCAACGAACGAATCCTTTGCCTGGACGCCATGACGGGCACCGAGAACTGGACACATTCTTATGCGGCGCGGTACACCATCAGCTACCCGGCCGGTCCCCGGACGACTCCGGTGATCGACGATGGACGTGTCTATGCCATCGGTGCCGTTGGACACATGTTCTGCTTCGATGCGAGTAACGGCGACGTTCTTTGGGAGAAGAATTTTCCCGATGACTTTGGGACCACATTGCCCACCTGGGGCATGGCAGCAGCACCTTTGGTCGACGGCGATCGATTGATCACTCTCGTTGGCGGAGCGAACGGGGCACTGGTCGTCTGCTTCGACAAGACCAGTGGAAAGGAACTCTGGCGGTCCCTCGATGATCCGGCTGTTGGATATTGTCCTCCGATGATTTTTGAATTCGGCGGCCAACGACAGCTCATTATCTGGCATCCGACCGCGGTCACCGCGCTGGATCCCCAGGACGGATCCGTTATTTGGGAGTACCCGTGGGAAATTAAAGCCGCGCTTTGCATTCCGGCTCCTCGCCAGATCGGCCAACAGTTGTTCCTGACGTCATTTTACAATGGTCCACTCATGCTGAATGTGTCGGCTGATGCCGCCAAAGTGGCGTGGAAGGGAAAAAGCAACAGTGAGATCACGACCGATGGGCTGCATTCGATTATGCCCACTCCCTGGGTGAGCCAGCAGAACATTTTTGGGATCTGCAGCTACGGACAGCTTCGATGCCTTGACACTCAGACTGGTCGACGTCAATGGGAAACGCTGGCGGCAACGGGAAAAGGTCGATGGTGGAACGCGTTCATCGTTCCTCACGAAGATCGCTGTTTCATTCACAACGAACAGGGCGACCTCATCATTGCCCGTCTGTCGACAGAAGGTTACGAGGAGATCAGTCGGTCACAGCTGATTGCCCCGACGCGCAAAGTACAACGCCGGATGACAATCTGGTCGCATCCGGCCTTTGCTGAAAAGAGCGTCTTTGCACGCAACGATACCGAACTGGTGCGAGTGGATTTGTCACAAACGGCCGTCCGTGAATGACGATAATTCGGCCTGGTCACCGAGGCCCGGGGCACACACTCCTGACTCAGGAGCTTCGCCCCTCGGACTTCCTCACAGGTGGCCGTTCCCACCGGTCCGATTGTTGTGTCAGCGGGCGCATCGTTGTCAGCCCGGCAGCGATCCGTTGCTGATCCGGAGTATCAGCATTCGACGCCAGCATCGACAGTGTCGTTCCCAATTCCAGCTGCAGGCACACCACCGGTGGCTTGACCATCCAGCTGCAAAAGTGCTCTGCCACACGGCGGATGAGCTCTCCATCAACGGCGACGCTCTCGGTCGCGAACTCAATAGCGAACAGTTCCGACTTTCGCTGTTGTCCCCACAACCGATCGTTACCCCGTTGCAGAGCACCTGCAATGCGATGCCGGAGGAAACTGGTCCGCTCGTGGAACGTGCCTGACCTGTAGTTCAACAGATCATCGGGAAGTGACTGCACCAGCGGATCGACGACGCTTTGGTCGTCGATTGAAGCCACAGACCAGCGGCAGGCAACAAGATCGAATTGAGCCGCCAGAATCACGAGTTCTTTCGGCGCCGTCACGAAGTCGCTCCCGAATCCGGCAATTCCTGAGCCTGCCGGATCAGCAGTCGCGCTGCATCCGATTCCGGCAGCGTTTGGAGGAACGCCATGACGTCGTTTGTGAAGTGCTGTATCCGACGCTGTTCGTCGTGTTGTTCGATGGCCTGGCGATACTGAGCAACCGCCTGCTGCAGCACGTCAAGGAGTTCGTCCAGATCCCACGGTTTGGTGAGGTAGCGAAACACCCCACCGGTGTTCAAGGCTCGAATGACGTCCTGAATGTCAGCGTATCCGGTCAACAGAATGCGGACCGTCGCCGGCGAGACCTGAGAAATCTTTGCCAACAGCTCGTCGCCTGACATGTCCGGCATGCGCTGATCGGAAATCACCACCTGAATTGTTTCAGACTCGAACAGCTTCAGGGCTGATGGTCCACTTTCGGCGATGAACAAACTGTACTCCTGCCGCAACAGTCCCTGCAACGACAGCAGCAGGTCGGGTTCATCATCCACGAGTAACAGTGTCGGTCGAGTGATTGAGTTCATGCGAATGTCGTGCACACCGGACGTGGCCGGGTGTGATCGTGCAGAGAGGCAACTCAGAGTGAGATTCAGACCCGCTGGTTGTCTGATTTCGCTGGTGCGGAGTTCGTCACCGGAATCCGGATTTCGAATACCGTACCACCCCCCGACCGCGGAGCACAGCTAATCGACCCGCCAGCTTCCTGAATTACACGATGACTGAAGGCCAGTCCCAGACCGCTGCCAGCTCCCACCGCACGGGTCGTAAAGAATGGCTGAAAGATTCGCGGGCGGACTTCAATCGGGATCCCCGGGCCGCGATCCGCGATCTGTATCACGATTTGGTCCTGCCGAAAAAAAATCGTCACGTCGACCACGTCGTTGATGCCACTGGCCTGAATGGCATTGTGCAGGACGTTGTACAGAGCCTGATTGAATCGAGCCGGATGGCAGGTCAGCGGTGGCACCGCCTGAAACGACGGAGCGATGGAAACCTGAGCCCGCGCCAGTTCGGCACCAAGGACACTGATCGCCGTTTGCACGGCCTGCACAGGATCGATTTGATCCATCCGTGCCTTGTCATGCCACGAAAAATCCTGGAGCCGGCTGATGACGTCGCACACCCGCTGAACATTAGTGTGAGTCGACTCCAGATACGTCGGCAGGGCCTGTCGCAACCACGGAAGATCGTGAGCCGCCATCAGATCGTCGATGGTTTGAAGTAATCCGGGCTGGCTGGAGGCCATATGTTCGCGGCCCAGCTCCCAGGCATCCAGCACGTCCAGCAGAGACCGGATCGCTTTTGAGAAGACGTCAAGATTGCCGGAGACCACCGCGATGGGATTATTGACTTCATGTGCCATCCCGGCTGCCAGTTGTCCGATCCCCGCCAGCTTTTCGGCTTCCAGAATCTGAGTCTCGGCGTCGACGAGTTCCTGGCGACGACGCTCCAGCCGCTGTTCCAACTGCACGATCCGGACGCCCGCCTGAATCCGAGCACGTAGTTCGTCGGGGTCCGCTGGCTTCACCAGATAAGCGTCGGCGCCGTGTTCCATGCCCCACACCACGTCCGATGTGGCCGCTCGAGCTGTCAGCAGAATGGTGTAGACGAATCCGGTGTTCTCCTGAGCGCGGATGCGTCGAATCAGCTCCATGCCGTCGACCTCGGGCATTTGCCAGTCGGTCAGAACAATCGGAAACACGAACTGTTCGAATTCCTTCCATGCGGCTGCCCCGTCAGCAACCTGACAGACGTCGAACCCCCACGACGACAGCATCCCGGCGAGCGCAGTCCGTGTGGTCGCGGAATCTTCCGCGATGAGGATCTTCATTTGGTCTATGTTCGACCCTGGCATTGGCAGGTCTGCCGGTAACGACAATGCCCAAAATCAGCTGTCACTCTGCGGAGAGTGAACTGGCTTCGAGAAGATCATGCGGCCCGCGCTGCTTTGCAACACACGCGTTACAATTGAGTTGACTTCCCTGCCAAGCATATTCGATGCGCCCTCGCAAACAACCATCGTTCCATCGTCCAGGTAGCCAACCCCCTGGCCCTGACCTTCGCCTTCCCGCATGATGAGAATACTGAGCCGTTCGCCGGGAAGAAACTGTGGACGCAGAGCATTGGCCACGTCATTCAGGTTGATGACCGTGATGTCCTGGACACTGGCCACCTTGTTCAGATTGAAATCGTTCGTGATCACACCGGCCCGCAGTGTCTTGGCCAGTTCCACCAGCTTCTGATCCACGGACATCGCACGAAACTCGCCTTTCTTGGTCTCATGCACGCGGACGTCGATGTTGGGACTTTGCTGCAAAGTGGCCAGAACTTCGAGTCCGCGGCGGCCCCGAATGCGGCGATTCTTGTCGCTGCTGTCAGCAATGTCCTGGACTTCTGCCAGAATGAAATCCGGTACCAGCAGCCGGGACTCCAGAATCCGCGTCTCGACAACTTCACTGATTCGCCCGTCAATCAGAGAACTGCTGTCGACGAGAAGTGGTCGCCCGCTCTTGAGATCCCTTGCGAATTCCACGTACGGGATGATGAATCGAAAATCTTCGCGCGTCTGCAGCAGCAGGGACACGCAGAGATAAGGCATAATCAGCAGAATCACCATCACCATCGCGCTGTAATACTTGCTGGTGGTCGGGTCGACCACCAAAGACAGCGCCTGAATCGTGAGGTACGCCAGGAGAACTCCCACCAGCACTCCGAAGTACGACGCCGAGATCAGGTCGACCCTCTTTCGTCGGACAAGAATGTCTGCCACGGTGACCACCTGAGTGATCGCCAGCAGAATGACAAACGAGAGGATCGGGTTATCCTGGACGACCTGCGGGAGTGGACTGTATGTTGGACTGGCTGGGTCAGGATCTGCGGAGTAAAAATACCCCAGGATTGCCCCGGCACAGACGAACACGTACGCTGCGCGTAAGAGGATTAGGAGCATGAAATGTGGCCCCGGGATTAAATTAATTGTGAGGAGAGCGAGATGCGGCGGGGTTGCATTCTTACAAGTCCGGCCCCGAAGGCAACCTGCGGGTGCAACGAATCGGGAAACAACCGTGACCTCCTGGGGCAGGGCCGACGCGCATTTTGGGCGACATGCAGAGGCTGAGCAGTTTGCGCTTTGGGTTGAGTTTTGTTAGAAGCCGGCTTT
>JBDOMX010000735.1:0-5195 GCA_039831615.1 Planctomycetaceae bacterium | reverse complement strand
GGCGTAGACGTGAAAGGTGTCGAGTGAGCCATCCGGACGGTATCGCAACCTCACCTGTGGAATGTACGCTGCGAACGTGAAATCATTTCCGTAGTGCTCAAGGATCTGTTTCAACTTTCCAACAGGTGCGGGTTCAGCCGTCAGCAGAACAGTGGTCACATTTCCGTTGTCCAGCATGAATTCATAGGTCAGCGCATGTTTAAGCGCAAACTGCTGGCCGTCGAGAATCAACGTGCCGGAGGCACTGCCAATCAACGTGCCGGAGGCGCTGCCCTGGGGAACGGCTTCGGAAGTTAACTCCGGTTCAGGCTCCGCAGGCGGGGGTGGTGACAGGACGTTGCAGTCCGGAAGTGCTGTTTTCAGTCTGGTAGCTTCTACGTGTGAGATACGCGTACCGTAGATACCAAGCAACTCAAGTGACTGAAATTGCGACAGCACCGTCACGCTGGCATCAGTTACATCCTGTCCCTCTTCACTTCCCAGATACAACATCCGCAGATTCTTGAGGGAGGCCAGATGCGAGACTCCCCGGTCAGTGATCTGTGTACCGTACAGGTACAAACGCTGTAGGCCGGAAAGCTTGCTGAGCGAGGGCATAGCGGCATCGGTAATGTTGACAAAGGCCAGATCCAGTTCAACCAGATGAGTCAACGACTGAAGGTATCCCGCCACGCCATCGGTCAGCTGGTCGTTGAATTCCAGTTTCAGGATCTCAAGGTGTGACAGTTCTGATATCGGGGCCAAAGCCTGATCGGGAAGATTTGTGTTTCGGATGTCGATCTTGTGCAGATGATGGAGTTGTTTCAGAAAAGCCAGCCGACCTGCCGTCATCCCCTCCTCGAAGTCTGTCAATGTCAGTTGCTCCAGGCTGTTCAGCTCGGCAATCTGTTCTGCGAGCGCGTCATCGAAGGCACGTGTTTTTCCGTCCGCAGCAATACCGGATACGGTCAACTCCTTAGCTTTGCCCTGGGCATTCAGTGTAATGTCGGCATCAAACGTCTGACGCAGAATTTGAATTGCCGTCTGCTGGTTCGCGGCCGTCGCCACAATATGGTTGAGCCGATATGGTATCTCGTAGGACTCACCGGTTTGGGACTCGGTGATCAAAACTGTTTCTGCAGTGAATGTTAGGGTGTCATCAAGGAACTCCTGGCTCGGTTTTGCTGACTGCCGAGAGGACACCGTTTTCCAGGCTCCGGTAATGTTACTGGTGTCTGAGATTTGGGATTCCGTACGGGAAAGAACGATGACCCGCGTGGTGTCGCCTTCGCGCGACTCCAAATCGAACGGACGCGGGTGGTTCGGCAGCAGCGGCAATGCCAGCGTTAATCTGTCGGCGTTCAACTGACACAGTCCACGCAGGAAGCGGCCAGGTGCCACCTGCAAGTCGAATTCCTGCAACGCCGGTTCGACACGCGTGGTTTCGGATTCATGTGAAATCGCCTGCCGCGCAGGAGTCGCGGTTCGTGCATCCAGATCACCGCAACCGGCAATGTAGACCACCATCAATCCTGAAAGTCCGATGTACCACAAAATATTCCTCGCACGGATTAGGCGGTCACACCGTTTTGGCAGTCGCGACTCACACCGGGACGGTGCGAGGAAGACACTGATTTTCCATCGATTTCCGATCATCATCAACTCCAGGATCATTTCACAGAATACTTTGATCTATCTCGAGGAAGCACTTGCCTGCCTTAGGTAAGTCATCAAGTCGGCCAGTTCTGCGGGCTTGAGCTGCTCGCGCAGATTTCCCGGCATTAACGAGACATCTGATATTGTGGCCAGTTCTATGTCGTGGCGAAAAATGAGCTGGACCATGCCATTTTCTTTTCGCAGCGTCAGACTGTCTTCTGACTCAGAAAACATGAGACCGTTGGATACGAAACCATCTTTGGTCACCACCGTCCATGTCCGGAATTCGGGCTTGATTTCACGACTGGGATCCAGAATGTCCAACATAATCTGAACGTCTGACTTTTGATCAATGAGATTCAGATTTGCTCCCACCTGATAACCATCACCTTCCAGTCGGTGGCAATTCCTGCATGCACGGGCAAAGATTGTTTTGCCGTGAACCGCGTCCCGCTCACCAGAGAGCGCTTCGTGGTACGGAATCATCCATGAGGGGGGCAATTCAGTGGCAGTACTGAGACGAGGACTGGAGGGTTGATGGGACTCCCGTTCCGGGGAGGAACCAGTGGCCGGCCGGGGACTGGTTGCTGCTGCCAGGCTGATATCTGCAGCCGGCGACTGCCCCGAGGTGTGATCACAGCCTCCGGCAGAGAGCAACATCAGTCCTGAACAAACCAGCTTCACAAGTACCACGCTGGTTCGACTGCCGGTCAGTCGAATGACCGCATTGCAGACGGGGTCTGCAATGTCCACGCTGTGACAGGCTGTTCGGAATGGCCAACTGTCAGGCATTGTCTTGTCCCAAAGGAGTTGCCGGAGCTAATGTTTCTGAAACTTTGTCCGTATTCGGTGGCATCGACCGGCGGTCGACCGACTGTGTCTTGGTGTCCGCCGCGTCCTGTGATGACAGTTCCACAGTGACTGCGACAAGTTTTGACTGAACCGGACGATATTCGGTGCCCACAGCCTTGGCCTGAAACAGGTGTGAATAGCCTTTCACGGTCACCCGTCCACCGAGCAGAGTGTCAACGCGTGCAGACACGTTCTCGGCTGACAATTCGTTTCCTGCAGTATCCTGAAAAGTGAAACCGAAACGGGGGTCACTGTTCAACGAAATCTCCAGACCATTGACCGTTATCTGGCGAACCTCCGGATCAATGCTCTCCAGGATTCCTGTCAGAATCACCTCTTGTGTGTCAATGTCACATGAAGAAGCGGTGTAAACAGGAGTGGAATCAATCGGGTCAGATATTTGACGGCGAGACACCTGACCGCAGATCCGAACCGGGTAACCTGAATTGTATCCTGTGGCGGTCAGCGACCGGACCACACCTGCTGTCTGCGGGTCAACCAGTCGTTCCAGCGTCATGCCGGTGATGTTGTTAGTCCCGCCGATTGGCAGTTCATCGGGAAGTTGCACTGTCACTCCGTTCACCGTGATTGTCTGCTGTGCGGGATCCAGGTGAGTGACGGGGCCCTGCAAAATAAACTCTGCAGGTGACGGCAACAGGCTGATGGTATGGTTCTCAATCAGTGTGTTACCGGATCGGACTGTTTCCGAGTCGCCATCGATACGAGCGAACACAAAACGCGGTGTGATCTGCAGGTCATCAATGTCGACAACAAAATAACCATGGGCCTGACCGCGTCTCTTACGGACACGTTTGGTCCCCAGCACTTGTCCAGTTGATGAATCAATGATTTGCACGTCGGAATCAACCCAGGTCAGATTTGTCGTTCCCAGCACGCGCAGCTGTTTCGTGCGGCTACGACCACACGCGTTGTGAATCTGTACAGCCGCATCACGATGCGTCAGCTGCGGCGTCGCAGCAATCTGCAGCAGCACGGTGTACAGAGTCCCCCGGTGGAAATATCCTTCAGCCGCCGCCGGATGACCGACGAACGATTTGAGCCGTTGGCTGGCCAGCGTTTCACCCGTCATGTCTACGATTCGCATGGGAAATCTCAGGTCGGGGTTCTCGCGGATTGGAACCCCGTGGATCATTGGCTGGTTGTTTTCATCCAATTCCAGCGTTCCAGCGGTGATGTGTTGTGCCAGCTCGACGTAACAGTGTTCCGCGATCAGGTGGCCTTTGTTGTCAGTTCCCCCTGATGCGGTCACAATCCCCGCCGTCTGTAGTGAGCACGGTGTCAGTAAACGCACACCTTCCGCTATGGGCGAGTCAATCAGGTCAATCAGATTGCGACCGGTAATCCCGTCTGTGCCAAGAATTGGCAGTGTCGTGGGAATGCTGACCTTGAGATCCATGATTGAAAGTTCCCGGTGCCAGGGCTGCAACTTCAGCAGCGGTCCCTGAATCTTCCATGTGTCCGGCGTTGTAATTTCACCTGCTTCGTGTTTCGGATCGCGGAATCTGCTACCGGCAATCCTCAGGATACCCTCTGTAATATCGGCCGGTTTCAACATAGAGGGAAGGGCGGACCAGCGATTCGTTCGATCGTTGCCGTAAGTCAAGAGTCCGGCATGCTGCGTCACATCAGCATCAATGACCGGATCCAGATCATAAACCCCCATCTCTCTTCTTAGAGTATCCACTTCCTCCGAATCTCCGCACAGAAAGAACCATTCCGGCAGACTGGGATCGGTTTCATCCGCCGGATTCTTGTAGCGTCTTGCATAGGATTTGAGCTGCCTGGGATCGTCGTGTTCTGTATCCAGCGAAATGGAAATCAAACGGACATCCCTTCCAAGTGATTTGCCCAGCGCACGGCGGACCTGAATCAGACTGCGATTCGTCGGAGCACAGATTCCGTTACAACGCGTATAGAAGAAAGACACCACCACAATCTGGTCTTTCACCAGATCATCGTAGAATCGCATTTTCTCCCCATCCGCCGTCGTTAATTCAATGTTGCTGAAGCGGTCCGACAATTTGTGGGTCAGCTCGCCTTCCGGTCGCTGCAGATCCCATCTGGAATAACCCAGGGGATGGGCCTTACCGGGATAAAATCGCGGATTATCCGGATCGGTCGCCGTGTACCGCTCCTCAATCTCCGTTTCCGTCAGGAGTGTCTGGTCAATTTCGGCCAGTGCCTCGTGCGTGCAACAGGCCTTTGAATTGATGTCCTGTGAGTCACTTACTGACGATTCTGCCTGTGAGTCACTTACTGACGATTCTGCTGTGATATTGTGGGGAGCGTTCCCAACAGCAGCATCGTCAGGCTGGTTTTGTCCACAGCCGGCAAGTGCCCATGGAAGCAGGCAGCAGGTGCAGATAAGGTAACGACACATCGGTAGACACTCCCTGTTTGATAAATTGATGACTAAGACGAACGCTGTTCCTCTGGAATCTTCTTCGCTCTGGAACTCCGACCTCTCGCAGCGGATTCGGGTTAGTGTCAAATGTTGTGTTCGAAGAAAGTTGTTCAGGCGACGATTTCGGTTTGAATTGTTCGGATCTGTGAAGGTTTGCTGGCTTCTTCCTTGAGTTGCTGCTCATTGACTCCGTCGATGAATTTGGCTCCGCGTATGATGTCCGGGATGTGGTGATGTCCGCGAAGTTTTTTCCATCCCTTTGAGGCACTCTGGGCCAGCTTGA
>JBDOMX010000083.1:0-5201 GCA_039831615.1 Planctomycetaceae bacterium | reverse complement strand
TTCCGGAGTGTTGGGAGTGTTCCCGTGGTCAGAGTCTGGTGTGCATGTTTGCTGGTGTTAGTTGCTGGTGCTGCGGGATGCGGTAAAGACTTCAAGAAAGAAGTAGCGCCGGTCACCGGAACGGTGACGTGCGGCGGAACCACAATGTCAGAGGGTTTGGTGATTTTTACGCCCAGGGTGCCGGAAGGTGCCGAAACGAAAAACTCCGGAAAGACTGCAACTGCAGACATTCAGCCCGATGGCACCTACACGCTCAAAACCTATACGGATGGCGACGGAGCGATGATCGGTGAGCATGACGTGCGTGTCTACAAACCTGATCCGGAAGATGATGAATCCCCTGAAGCTGAAGCTTACGACCGGGACCCAAATCTTTGTGGGAAAACGGTGCTGACAGTTACCGTAGAAGACAAGGATAACGTGATCGATCTGGAGCTGCGGAAAAGTTGAGACCAACCGCAACGTGGACGGATTTCACACGTGGTCAGTTTTGTTTCGTGAGTCGCTGGGAGACTCCGCCATACCGTTAGGTCGTGTGATGCGTATCGCTTGCCTTTGTTCCCGTGTTCTGTTCATTTCGTGCAATCCGTCAGTGAAAACCGCGAGTAGCGCTGATACTCCTCAGCCTGTCCCGGAAACGGAACTGAATGCTCCCGGGGCAATGCCCGATCGGGTGCTGCTGGGCTGGAAAGGTGATCCGGCACACAGTCAGGCCATCACGTGGCGCACCTCGACGTCAGTGAAGCAGGCCTACGCTGAAGTGACGCTGGCGGCGGACGGACCGCTGTTTGTGAAAGACGCGGTTCGCAGTCAGGCGACAACCACACCGCATCAGGGTGACGTTGTCTTAGCGCACTATCACGCCGTCAATCTGACCGGACTGACACCTGACACTTTGTACATCTATCGTGTTGGCGACGGGGTCAACTGGACCGCGTGGACTCACTTTCGAACGGCCAGTGAAGGCCCCGAGCCGTTCACCTTTGTCTATTTCGGCGACGCACAAAACGATGTCAAATCGCACTGGTCACGCGTCTTTCGTGAGGCCTTTTCCGATGCGCCGCGAGCACGATTTATGCTGCACGCGGGGGATCTGATCAATCGAGGCAACCGGGACACGGAATGGGGTGATTGGTGCGCGGCCGGCGACTGGGTGAATGCGATGATTCCGACATTGGCGATCCCAGGTAATCATGAATACGACATCACGCGCACGGTGCCGCTGCCGAAGACGCGGGCAGAACAAAAGAAGTTGCCACGCAGCCTGGCCACGCGCTGGCAGGCACGGTTTGAGTTTCCGGACAACGGTCCGCCGGAGTTTAAGCAATCACTCGGTGAAACCGCCTGGTTTCTCGACTATCAGGGGGTGCGTCTGGTTGGGCTGAATTCCATGGAAGACTTCGATCTGCAGGCACGCTGGCTGGAGGCGGTGCTGGCGGATAACCCCAACCGATGGACGATTGTGACGCACCATCATCCGGTCTACTCAGTGAGTGACGGGCGCAGTAATCCCGAATTGCGAGCTGCCTGGCAGCCGATTTACGACAAATTTAATGTCGATATTGTTCTGCAGGGGCATGACCATAGTTACGGACGCACTGCCTTTCGGCGTTACGCGCCCAATGAGCCAAACGGCGCAACATTCAAGAGTCAGGATTCAGGAACGGTCTACGTTGTTTCTGTTTCCGGCCCCAAGATGTATGGGGCCGGACCGAATCCATTCGTTCGTCGTGCTGAAGATACGCAGCTGTACCAGATTATCACCGTTGACGAGGACAAGCTGGTCTATCGGGCAAGGACTGCAACCGGTGAACCCTACGATGGATTCACGCTCGTCAAACGAAGCGGTCGATCGAACACATTGATCGAAGAGGTCCCCGCGACTCCGGAACGCCGTCGGCAGCCAAAGTCGGGCAACTGAGTCGGTGTTGATTCAGCCGAGGACCAAGAGATTACCGAATCGTGGTGTTGTTGATGTCGGTTGATTCTGAATCTGAAAGTGTCCCGCCATCACTGCAACTGAGCCCGACCGGCTCCGATAAAGCGACATCTCCATCGGCACTGACTGGGGTTGGATCACCACGCACGGGCCTTTTGCGGCTGCGCCTTTTTGAACCCGTTGATTTGCTGCCACTGGCTTGCTTCCGGATCTTCTTCGGCGCCATGATGCTGTATCACGTGGGTGCAAAGTTGCACGACCGGTGGGTCGAGTACTTCTACATTCGTCCGGATTTCCATCTGACGTATTGGGGCTTCAGCTGGGTGAGGCCGTGGCCTGGTCAGGGCATGTACGTCCATTTTGGTGTCATGGGGCTGGCGGCCATTGGCATTTTGACCGGGAGTTTTTATCGAGTCAGCGCTGCCGTTTTTGCTCTTTGCTTCACTTACGTATTCCTGCTGGAAAAAGCTCTCTATCAAAACCACTACTATTTGATCTGCCTGCTCAGCAGCATCATGATGTTCGTGCCCGCCCATCGCATGTGGTCTGTCGATGCTTACTGGAAGCCCACGATCCGCGCACAGACGGTACCGCGAATCTGGCTGTCGCTGTTGAGAATCCAGGTGGCGATTCCATACTTATATGGAGGCATTGCCAAGATCAATTACGACTGGCTGCATGGGATGCCGATGCGGCTGTGGCTGGAACGCCGGGCTGATTTCCCGGTGATCGGCCCCTGGCTGACAAATGACATTGCCGTCATTCTGTTCGCCTGGGGCGGATTGATCTTCGATCTGCTGATCGTCCCGGCGCTGCTGTGGCGACGTACGAGGCTGCTGGCCTACCTTATCGCGGTGGGGTTTCATCTGGCGAACTCGGTGTTGTGGAATATCGGAATCTTTCCATGGTTCATGATCGGCGCCACTCTGCTCTTCTTTCCTGTCGATTCGTTCAGGAAGATCTTAGTCCGGCGCCCTGTGCCCTGTCAGAGACTTTCTGAATCGACAGCCCGATGGAGTTGGAAAGAACAGACGACCGTTGCCGGAGTCGGACTGTACGTCGCCTGGCAGCTGCTGTTTCCATTTCGTCATTTCCTGTATCCCGGCAACGTCAGCTGGACTGAAGAGGCGCATCACTTTTCATGGCACATGCTGCTCCGCGAAAAGGACGTCGGGATTCGATTGTTCATGCACCACAAACAGTCAGGCGATCGCGGCCTGCTGAAACTCAGCGAGTTTCTTGGCGAACGCCAGCTGAGCCGCATGGCGAAGGACCCCGATATGATTCTTGATTTTGTGCATCATGTTCGAGACCACTACCGCGACCATGGACAGGGAGAAGTCGAGATTCGTGTTCTCGCCCTGGCCTCGCTGAACGGACGTAAGCCCCAGCTGCTGATCGATCCGACGATCAACTATGCCGCCGTCGAACGTGTCTGGGGAACACAACCATGGATCGTTCCTTTGCATGAACCGCTGCGGCAGGATGTCTGGGATCTTCCACTCGAACAGTGGGATGAGGAACTCGCTGATGTGATCCCGAACGACTTGAAATCTCTCGGAGCCAGATGATGATCGGCGGGCGCCGTCTGGCGAACTCAACAGGCACGTTCCTGAACCCATTGTTCGCTCCTGCGGACCTTTTGCCGCTGGCCTGCTTTCGCATCTTTTTCGGTGCGATGATGTTGTATCACGTGGGAACTTATTTCAGCGGCGGCTGGGTCGAGGCGTTTTACGTACTGCCGAAGTTCCACTTCACTTATCCCGGATTTTCCGGGGTGAAGCCGTGGCCTGGCCACGGCATGTACTACGCCTTTGGCGTGATGGGGCTGGCGGCATTTGGAATCATGGCAGGTTTCCTGTACCGCTTCAGCGCCCTGGTCTTTGCTGTCTGTTTTGTGCACGTCTTTTTCATCGAAAAGGCGACCTACCAGAACCATTACTACCTGATCTGCCTGATCAGCGGCATCATGGTGTTCATTCCGGCGCATCGCATGTGGTCAGTGGATGCCTGGTGGAATCCGAAGTTGCGGTCGCAAACCGCGCCACAGATCTGGCTTTGGCTGCTGCGAGTTCAGCTCGCGATCCCGTACTTTTACGGTGGCATCGCAAAGATCAACTACGACTGGCTGCACGGCATGCCCATGCGCAGCTGGCTGGAACAGAGAACCTGGCTGCCCGTGATCGGTCCGTGGCTGTCGCACGAAAGTGCGGCCATGTTTGTTTCCTGGGGGGGACTGGCTTTTGATCTCGCGATCGTCCCGGCGCTGCTGTGGCGCCGGACACGGCTTGTCGGCTATTGTTTAGCGCTGGCATTTCACGTAGCAAATTCGTTCCTGTGGAATATTGGGATATTTCCCTGGTTCATGATCGGGGCCACATTGCTGTTTTTCCCTGCCGGCAGTTTCCGCAAATCATTGTTTCGGCGCGGCATTCGCAGATCAGATGATACTGGAACCGTGATGATCCGGGATCGCAGAACATGGTTCACGATTGCAGCGATTGGTGTCTATCTGACATGGCAGTTACTGTTTCCGTTTCGACATTTTCTGTACCCCGGAAACGTCAGCTGGACTGAAGAGGGACACCATTTTTCGTGGCAAATGATGCTCCGCGAGAAGACAGTCGGAGTTCGTTTCTTTGTGCAGGAATCAAACTCACAAAAACGCGGCATCCTTGACGTGACTGGGATTATTCACGATCGGCAGCTCAGCCGAATGGGGAAGGATCCCGACATGATCCTTGATTTGGTTCAATTCATCAGTGATCAGCATCGTGATCATGGCCTTGGGGAGCTCGAGATTCATGTTCTTGCCCTGGCTTCACTCAACGGCAGAAAACCACAGTTACTAATGGATCCGACCATCGATTATTCTGCCGTCCGACGCGTATGGGGCACACAGACCTGGATTGTTCCGTTGCGTGAACCACTTCGAAAAGAGGGCTGGAACCTCCCCATCTCACAATGGGAAGACGCGCTGGAAGATATCGTTCCTGATGAACTGAGATCCTCTGGCAAACAAAAACGGTCGTTCGCGGAATGAGACGATCGTGGAGTCGCACCTGGAGAATCGGTCTTAACAGCAAATGGCTGCTGCCGTCGGTTTCCGGCTCTCAGGACGAGACAATATGCAGGAACCAGCGGACAGTCTCTGGACGTTGCCGTCAGGAATCGACAGGCTTACAGGATCATGCGATCGCCAGTGATCGCTGGCTTTTCATCGGTTTTGCCGTCAGGTGCCGCCCATGCGTACTCTGTTCAC
>JBDOMX010000908.1:0-5201 GCA_039831615.1 Planctomycetaceae bacterium | reverse complement strand
AGTGCGGCTCAGTAAGTTTGTCGCCCTGTCGGATGGCTGTTTTGGACTAGTGCATTAACTTTGTGTGTTTCGGTGAGGAATGACAGACAAACCCATTGTTCAATGTGACTGCGGCGCGCGGGTGCGGGTTCCTTCGGAACGCACAGGGCGATCATTTCGTTGCCCGAAGTGCAGCAACTCCATCGTGTTGACTGCCTCATCGAAAGTCCTGTCGTCCGCCAGGCTGGAACTCGGAGCCGAAGGTTCGAAATGTCCCATCTGCCAGACAATGATCGGGACGGATGAGTTCATCGTTGAATGCCCAACCTGTGAGCAGGTCCATCATCGGGAATGCTGGACAGAAGTGGGAGGCTGCGCGACTTACGGCTGTGCCGAGGCTCCGGCACCGGCAGAGGACAAACAGGCCGCTGAACAGTTGACCGCGTGGGGAGATACCAAATCGTGTCCTGCGTGCAAAGAAACGATCAAGTCGATCGCACTGCGTTGTCGCTATTGTGGCACAGACTTCCATACGGTCGACCCTCTGTCGGTCCACGATCTGCATCGACAGTCCGATCAGGAGTCCAAAATGGACAGCCTGCAGAAGTCGCTGATTGCGATTTCCGTGGTCAGTCTGATCGGTTGTCTGGCACCACTGATGCTGATCATCAGCCTGGCGGTTGTGCTTCCGAATAAGGGGCGTCTGATGAAAAGCGGCCCGGTTTACGCGGTGATGGGCTGGGCATCGGTCGGTTTATCTGCACTGTATACGATTCTGATCGTGTTATTTCTGGCGCTGGGCTCGTAGAATGCGGCGAAACAGGTTCAGACTGTCGCTGAGCCTGATTGGAAGGGACAGAATTCATGAAGCGGGCACCTCTGATTCGAACCGCGCGGCTGCGCGAAGAGGGCGTTCCGTGTGCCTGTTGCACGGTTGAGATCGAGCGCGGACAGGAAACGGTGGCCTGTGAAGACTGCGGAGCCGTGCATCACTGGGCCTGCTGGCAGGCCGCCAACGGCTGCAGCAATTTCAGCTGCGCCAGTGCCGTCGCTCTTCCGTCTGTTGCCGATGATGGACCGATTCGCATCACAGTATCCGATCTTGAGCAGGCTCAACCACTGCCACCTTCACGACCACCGTCGATGGGCCCGGCAGTGGCCATTGGTGTCGGGCCGGATCCGGAAGCCAGCCGCTGGAATCGTCTGGCAGGCGCATCATTGATTATTGCTGTCGTTGGCATCCCGTTGTACGGCATTGTTACAGGTTTACTGGCGGTGGCCGTCGGTGCTTTGTCTCTGGTGGGACGAAATTCGTTTCGGCGGCGAGGTCTTTCGTTTGCCGCCGCTGGGATTGTTCTGGGGATCGCTGATTTCGTCGGCTGGTCGGTCTATCTTGCCGGCACCGGAAATCCTGCGAACGTCGCGTTTGCTCTTGAAGAATTCGAACCCGACCCGACCGCCTTGGAAGGGCTGCCGTCAGCCATCAACCGAGCCATGAAGGCGAACGTGCTGATTCGGACGGGGAATCTGTTGCAGCAAGGCATAGGGTCGGGAGTCATTCTGCGAATTCAGAATGGCGAAGCGCTGGTGCTCACCAACCGACACGTGATTGATCCCGCGTTTGCGGACGGTGGTGGTTCTGTCATGGAAAATATTTCGGACTTCGCGGTCAAGGGGATTGGTCAGCCCAGTGTGACTGGAAGTGTCATCTGGCTGGCTCCCGACGATGTGGATCTGGCAGTGATCACAATGCCGGTCGTTTCCACGGAATTGCTTGCTGCAGCGTGGGACGCCGCTCCGAATGTGCAGGTGGGCGATGAGGTCTTCGCCATCGGAAGTCCGCATGGTCTGGGCTGGACGTATACCGAAGGTCGTGTCTCCCAGATTCGCCGTCAAAAGAAGAAGAACTCCGACTATGGCGTCATTCAAACGTCAGCCGCCATTAATCCGGGCAACAGCGGTGGTGGTCTGTTTGATGGAAAAGGACGGCTGGTTGGCATCAACACGTGGACTCAGGACAAACGTGTGGCGGAGGGTCTGGGTTTCGCGATCGTATTCCATACCCTGTACGAACTTTTGAACGGCGAACTTGAACTTCCCGAACGACACATTCCGATGGAAACCCCATGAGTACGGTACGCCTGAGACGGCTGACGGCTGACTTTCAGAGTCTTTCCGATTACGTTCGCAGACATCCCCGGTTGCGGATGATTCAGGCGGATGGCGATCCTCCGGAACGCTACCAGCTGGAATTCAGGGTGAAGAGCGTGCAGAAGAAAGACGACGAAGTCACGCCGGTCAAAAAGCATATCGTGGAAATCGCACTGCCACGCAACTATCCGCGGACTCCGCCAACATGCCGAATGTTGTCGCCGGTGTTCCACCCCAACATCGCTCCCCACGCCATCTGCGTCGGTGATCACTGGAGCGCCGGGGAATCACTGGCATCGATTGTGATCCGGATCGGCGAAATGCTGGCGTATCAGGTGTACAACGTGAAGAGTCCACTGAACGGTGAAGCCGCGCGCTGGGTGCAGCAGCACGAAGACCTGTTGCCTTTGGACGAAGTCAGTATGCTGGTGGAGGACCCGCCCGCGGATCACGAAGGTGATGACGTCGCGGCGCCTGTTGCGCGGGCAACCGCCGCAGCGCGCTCAGCACCTTCACGCGCTGCGGATTCTACGGAATCCAGCGTGGCCACCGCGGACAGGGATGAACGAATCGTGGCGGCCTGCACCGGATGTGCCAAACGTTATCGTGTGCCCGCCCGGATGCTCGGGAAAACGGCCGCTTGCAAAAGTTGTGGAGTACAATTTTCGATCCATGCGGTGGAAGGGTAGTGCTGCCTCAGACCGGAAATCAGAAGGCCCTGAATGAGCGGGAACGGATTCGCAGAGCGTTGCAACACAGACAGCAAAGCATTCACCATCAGCGATACGAATTCCATCGACGACCTGGACGTCCAACGCGATAAGTCCGATCAGGATCTTCCGGTCGCGGGTCGTCGACATCGTCATCGTGAAATGCTGTTCATCTCAGTCGTCGTCGTATGTCTGTCCTTCCTGCTGAAAGTTCGCCCGGACCAGACGGTTGAGTTCGTCTTTCTGCCCGGCTGGGCGTCACCGGAAACCTGTCTCAGCCGAGGCCTCTGGGGCGTTTCCTGTCCCGGATGCGGTATAACGCGAAGCTTCGTCTACCTCGCTCAAGGCAGTCTCGCTAAGTCCATTGCCGTCAATCGCGTGGGCTGGCTGCTGGCGATCGCGACGATCGTGCAGATTCCCTATCGCAGTTTTCTGCTGCACTGGCTGTCAAAGCACGGCCTGCCGGAACCCGTTCCGCCGATGTTCAACCTGCTGTTTTCGTGGACGCTGATCGTCGCGCTCATTGGCAACTGGGTGCTGTTGATGGCTGGCATCTGAACCGTCTTTTCAGTTTGCCACGGACAAGTGGACAGCACTCGTCTTGTCGCGCACGTCGACGCGAGCGGGGTACGTCATTGCCTTGGTTATGGACTGCCTGGAGTTGCTGCGGATGATACGCATCGTGCCGACCGTCGGCGTCTGAGATCGACCGCACCGGAATGAACTTGTCCATCATGGACGCCATGCGTGGGAACAGCTCGCATATCTCGATCCCCGGCACATTCGTCGCGATTGGGTTGAATTCTCCGCGAATCTCCTTTGGCGCGTTCGGCTTTGGATCCCACAAATCAATATGCGACGGCCCGCCGGGCAGATAGATATTGATGATCGCCTTGTATGAATGCTGGGTAGACCGCGAATAGGATTGAAACCGCGGCCGGACGCCTCGTAATTGGTTGATCGGGTCATCAAGTCATCCCTATTTCGGCATTCCAATTTAACCACCGTATTCCAGGATTGCCATTCGTTTCTTGAAGCACGAAATCCGTGCCATCAAGTCCATACGTATTCTCGGAATCCGCCGTCATTTGGCGAGATGCGCCTGACTGAGCAAAAACGTCGAATCTGCTGAGCTGAGAATCCAACGGTTTTCGAATGCCTGGCGCCGCTCCGATTGGTTTCCATTCATCTGTTGCGACGAGACTGCAACGCGTGTCGGACTGGAACGGTCAGGCAACGTCCCAGACGGTGAAAGTCGACGGGAAACGTTCAACTTTCTCGGTATCGCCCAGCATTGCGTTTTCCGAGCCGCCGCATGCGCTATAAACATATCCGCCCGGCAGTTGCTCGCGCCCACCGTGCACCCAACATACCACTCGTTCCGCCAATCCCTCACCAAGCTTACGAAACACCAAATCCCGGACGCTATTGGGCAGAGCCAGTGGCAACGGCGTTTTCCAGCTAATTAATCCTTCGCGATTCGTTTTGGTCGCTCTCTCAAGGGAATCGGATCGGAGCCGCTCATCCATTGCTGCCGAATGTATGTGTCCGGCAAGGCGGTTGAAAGCGCATCCAGTTCAGGCTCCGTCATCAAGACTTCGTCGTCGAGCACCAAACTCCGCAGCTGTTTCAAACTGCTCAGCCCGGACCCCACGTTTTTCATGTTGAAATCTCGGATCGAAAGCGAGTGAAGATTCGGTAGTGAATTCAGTTGTTGGAGGCCAGTCGGTGTCATCCGGGTCGAGGACGAACGGCTCTTGGCGTTCAGGGAGAGCCAGCTCAGCGATTTCATCTGTGAGAGGTGTTGCAGCGAGGCGTCCGTGAGTCGGGAAACATTCAAACTTAATAACTTCAGTCCCGGCAGGTTCTTGAGATGTGCGACACCGTCATCCGAAATGTGCTCGCCGTGCAATGACAGTTGCGTCAAAGCAGTCATCGAGCCTGCGTGCGCCAACCACGCATCAGTCATGTGCGCTGCGGACAGGTTCAGGCTTACGATCTTCGATTGCTTCGCAATGTGGGCCATGCCTTTGTCGGTCACAGTCGCCGTTGTCAGCGTCAGGTTTTCGAGGGCCGGGAGTGATGCAATCTGTCGCAACCCGGCGTCTGTGGTGCCGGTTGAATTCAAGGACAGCGAATTGAGTTCTCGCATTTGTGAAATGCGTTCCGCGCATTCCGCTCCGAGTTTACAGCCGTTGAGCGACAATGAGCGAAGCCGTGGAAGGCTGAGCATTTCGGCGGGAACGGTCGGTGCGCTCCAACGGGTGAGCGACAAAGACTCCAGGTTCTGAAGGTGTCGCAGGTGTTTGAGCCCGTCCTCACTAAACGTCATAAAACCGAATATGTGATGCCCGACGTTCG
>JBDOMX010000682.1:17683-22840 GCA_039831615.1 Planctomycetaceae bacterium | reverse complement strand
CCGGATGTATCGAATGTATTGGTCCATCGAATGATCGGCGAAATGATCAATTCTGAAACGCAGCAACCCCGCCAGAAAGCCCCGGGCACGATCACGCACACGCTGAACTCCGTTGAGCGTCCGGACCGCACCGTGCCGATCCAGGTACATTTCCCGCCCGGAATGCCGATAGCCCATCCACACCGGCGGCACGCGGGTCACGATGTCATTGTTGTTGACCCAGCGGGTATGGTTGAGTTCCACGAAGTTGACAAAGCGTTTGTCGCCGACTCGCGGACTCCCATACGTATAGAGTGCGTACGGAAGCGAATCAATCTCGGACAAAAAACAACGGCCGGCGCAAATCGTGGCCATCGCACCGCCCAGGGAATGGCCGGTGAACCACAATCTGCGATCGTTTCCTTTTAACGCGTCTTCCAGTCGTGGCCACAGGTCGTCCACTTCGTCTTTGAATCCTCGGTGAACTCGGCCAAACGTTTCGGTCACCACCGCGATGGCGTTCACATCAGCCCGGATGTCGTTCCACTCGTTTGGCTCGGTCCCGCGACAGGCAACGATGCAGTCCTGATCGTTCGCGAAGATCCATGCCTGGGCTCCGTCGCGATCGAAGAATTGAGAATCGCTGAACCCCAGTTCGGCCAACGGACGCTCGACGACACCCGGATCGTAGTAAGCCAACGATGCCAATTCGGCAAACAGCAGCGACTGCTCCAGAAATGAATAATCTTCGATGGGCCCCTGAACCTGACTATGAACTGCGATCGAGCCAGGTGGGATGACCTGAGTGTTCCAATCAGTCATTTTTGATCCTCCTCATCGGCCCCGTGTCACTCAGCATCGTGCGGGAAATCACTGACGGACTACCGATGGCCCCTCACTTTTTCCCTGTCCCCCCGCTCATCGCTGCGCGGCGAGGAAGCGGAGACAACGGACAACAGTTGTTTCCCGCACGATGCTCAATGGAATGGATTACTCCTGATCCTGGGCGGCCATGTGTCGCAAAACCTCTGCGACCGAGTCCAGGCCCCTGTCGAGGTCTTCTCGACTGATATTCAGCGCCGGCAGGAGACGAACGACCGTGTCCTGGGTCGCGTTGATGAGGACTCCGTTGTCCATACATAATCCAACGGCCGGACCGGACGGAATCGTCAGGTCGATGCCAATCATCATGCCGCACACCCGGACTTCTCGAATGATGGGGAGTTGAGCCTGCAGGGACGTTAAGCGTTGTCTGACGTGGTCCGCGTTGTCTGTCACGTGCTGCAACAGATTTTCACGTTCAATGGTGGCACCTGTTGCCAGACCAGCTGCCATGGCCAGCGAGTTCCCTCCAAACGTGCTCGCATGCATCCCGGGTCGCAGGTCACCGGCAATCTTCTCCTGAGCGATCATGGCTCCACAGGCCACCCCCCCCGCGATCCCCTTGGCCATTGTGATGACGTCCGGAGTCACTCCAGTTTGTTGGTAGCCAAACCAGGTACCAGTCCGCCCCATCCCGGTCTGGACTTCGTCAAAAATCAACAGCAGGCCATGTTCGTCACAGAGCTCTCTCAATCCCTGCAGAAACGCCGGATCCGGTATTCTGACACCCCCTTCTCCCTGCACCGGCTCGATCATAATGGCACATGTTTCATTATCGATGAGTTCCCGCACGGCGTCGAGATCATCCATGGCTGCGTAGCGGAAACCCGCCATCAGCGGACCAAGTCCTTCATGGTGTTTCGGTTGAGCCGTCGCGGTGAGCGCTCCCAGGGTTCGACCATGGAACCCTCGCTCAAAAGTGATCATGCGGTAACGGCCTCTGGCAGATCCGTGTAATCGAGCGAGTTTAATGGCCGCTTCGTTGGCTTCTGCGCCACTGTTGCAGAAGAACGCCTTGCCGAAACTGCGCGAACACAGAAACTCGGCGAATCGTCCCTGTTGTTCGATGTACCAGGTATTCGGAACGTGAATCAGGCGAGCCGCCTGCTCCTGGATGGCTTCCACCACAGCCGGCGGAGAGTAGCCAAGGATGTTGCAGCCCCACCCCGGAAACAGGTCCAAAAAACGTCGGCCTTCAGCATCGGTGACCCAGGAGCCGGTCCCTTCGACCAGTGACACCGGGTATCGTGTGTAATTGGGAATCACAAACTGATCGAAGAGCTCGATCGTTTCCTGGCTGCTGAGTGACGTCATGGTTTCCATCGTGAATCCTTCGATTTCAAAATCGGTTGTTGCCTGTCTGATGCTGGAATCAAAGTCCAGCGATCGTCCACCGCCGGGACACTACGCAACGATTTCGGTTCCCACGCCGGTATCAGAATAGATTTCCAGGAGCACCGAATGGGGCATACCGGCGTCGACAATGTGGACTTTACCGACCCCGGCCGTCAATGCATCTAATGCCGCCTGAACCTTGGGAACCATGCCACCGGCGATTGTACCGTCAGCAATCAATTCCCGTACTTCCGCCGCCGTGACATGGGAAAGACGAGACTCCGGATCGTCGACCGTTGTCAGGATGCCCGGGATGTCGCTGAGAAAAACCAGCTTTTCAGCATCAATTGCCTGAGCAACGGCCGCCGCCGCGGTATCGGCGTTGATGTTGAGCCGATGACCGTGCTCATCGAGCGCGATACTGGGAATCACCGGAATCGTGCCGGTTGAACAGATTCTTGCCAGCAGATCACGGTCCACGTGATGGACATGACCGACGTGGCCCAGGTCCGTTTCGTCGCCATTCGCTGACGTGACCTTCAGCGGACTCGCCGTCAGGACGTTTTCGGACTCAAAATGAATCCCGGTCGCTCTGGCACCCCGGCGACGAATTCGATCCACGATGCCAGGACAGATTTCATTAATCAGGACGCGCGATGCAATTTCCAGGGTCGCGCGGTCGGTGTATCGCCTGCCTTCCACGAATCGAGGTTCGATTCCCGCTTTCGTCATCGCGGTGCTGATGGCGGTCCCACCACCGTGGACAAGGATTGGTCGCATCCCAACGGTTGCCATGAACACAACATCGGTCAGCAGACTGTCGACGGCGTCGTTGTCGTTCAGTGTGCTGCCCCCGAGTTTCACCACCACATAGCGACCTTTGAACCTCTGAATCCACCCCAGTGCTTCGAGGAGGGTCGTGGCTTTGCGAATGGCTTCCTGCATCAATGGCTCATGTGTGACGGATGGGCTGGTTGGTGTGCGCGACAGATGGGGGATTCTACGGTGCGAAAACCATGATTCAATTCGGGAAGCCGATTGCAAAAAGATTCGGGGCAGGTAGGCTGTCCGGTGAAACTGTCAGGCGAGCTCAAAATCCCTGACAACTTCACGGCCGAGGTGCTCGCTGCGATCCGCTCGGGGTCGAGGAAGCGAGCGAAATGGGAAGACGGTGAAAGTCCGTCGCGGTCCCGCCGCTGTAACCGGGGACAAACTCGCAAATCCACTGCCAACCGGCACTCTGCCGACTCGGTGGGAAGGGCGAGCCACTGCTTGATCCGGAAGCCAGAAAACCTGCCTCAAGCCGTTGTTGATGTCCCTTCGCGGAAAGGCGATATTGGCGAGTGATCTTTCCCTGCGGGTGCGCTGCGACGATCAATTCTTTGGTTGATGATCGTTGCAGGTGCAGCAGGCTGGGCGCAGCGCCCCGGCCTGCGGTTGATCGCACCGTCGTTTCGCCTCTCTGTTCATCGTGCAGACAGGAACAGGCCCGTGCGATACGTCATTCCGGAAACTCCGATCCATCGCAGAGCGTTCACGCTGATCGAACTGCTGGTTGTGATCGCTATCGTCGCGATACTGATCAGTCTCTTGCTGCCAGCTGTGCAGCAGGTCCGTGAAGCAGCTCGCCAGACGCAGTGCCGCAGTCGGCTCAAACAGATCACCCTGGCGCTGCACAACTACGCGGATGTGTACAAGGAGCATTTCGTGCCGTACGTGGTCGAGGACCAGACTCGACTCCACCATTTGAGCACCTTTGCCGGCCCGCGGGGAAAAGCACAATTCTGGTTCGGTGTCCTGGACTATGACGAATCGGACCCGGAAAGAAGCCTCAACTTTGAGGCCGGCCCGCTGGCCCCCTTCATGGAAACCAATTGGCGGGCCTTTCAGTGTCCAAATTTCGGTCCGCCTCAAATGGATCATGTGGTGTATGGTCGTCCAGCATCCGGATATGGATACAACGGTCACTTCCTGTCGCGCCCCGGCGGCATCGAATACCCCGCGCCAACGCTTGCCCCTACACCAAGCAGCGAACCTCTGACACGTCAGTTCAGAGATCTCACCGCGACAACACAAACAATTGCGTTTGCGGATGCCGCTCAGGTCAAGGCCGTTACCTTCGCTCCACCCACATTCAGTTTTGAAGAAACGTGGCTGCTGGAACCTCCGTCCAACAATTTCCCCAACGTTCATTTCCGCCACGGCAATTCTGCGAATGTGGCATTCATGGACGGCAGTGTGCGGACGTTTGGTTACGCCTCGACCATTGATGTCCCGGGGCCCAACTTTATCAATCCGGATCAGGCCACTCGCATGGAAGATGAGCGACTCGGCTACGTGAGTGCAGGAACACTGGGGGATTCGAATCGTCAGGACGATCTGTACGATCGACACTAAAGCAGTTTTCGAAAAGTCGTGGTTGGTTCCGGCTCGGGAGGGGCAATGGATAAGGGGCTCTTCCACGACCGCCGCGGCCATGAATCAGCGTAATACGCTGTAGCCGACGCCGCGCCTCACAACGCACTGGACGCCGTCGACCGATTGCCATTACTGTTCAGGCCTGCTGCAGCGACAGCTCTTGATGAAGGCCTGCTGATGAATATTGATTTCACGAAACTGGGACCACTGCTGGAGTCACTCTCCAGCCTCATGGCCCTGGTCATTCTGGGTGCGGCCACGCTCCACCTGTGTGCTTATGTGATTCTTTGGATGTGGTATCGACGTGACCTGCGAGGTATCGCCTCATGCCTGGACGACTTCACCCGAGGTCTTCAGCAGCGCAGCGTTCTCGGCCGGACGTCCCCGCTGATCAATCAGATCGATGCCTTCGTTGCCGACGTCAACGACGTCGTGAGTGATCCTTCTCGTGACCTCGACCGCCAGGCATGTCTGCAGCGCATGCATATTCTGGATGAACGCCGCAGCTACCTGGATTCACTGTCCTTTGAAACCGCCGGCAAC
>JBDOMX010000682.1:0-17673 GCA_039831615.1 Planctomycetaceae bacterium | reverse complement strand
AACTGGACTGGCAAAGTGCCCTTCGAGGTGCACGAGATGCGCGCCAAGTCTGACGGCTTTGAACTGACCTTCACCCACGAAATCGACCCCAAAACCGCCGGCAACGTGGCCAGGACAATGATTGAAGCTTACCCTCTGGCGGGAGTATTGGGGACGATTCTGGCAATCGGTTCGGCTTTGCAGAGTCCTGAGTCCGCCGCCGACGTTGTCGGCACAATGTCAGGGATCGTGTCGCGATTTGGTGATGCCATCTGGTCAACTTTTTGCGGGTTGTTTGCAGCAATCATCCTGATGTTCGTTAACAGCATGCTGGAAACACGATTCGAGAGACTGACTCAAAGTCGAATTCACGTGCGCGATATGGTGGCCAGAGCGAAACGGGAACTTGCCATGGTGGCCAGCCGACCAGTTGCGAGCGACAGCGCACTGGTGGAGTCGGCCTGATGCAGTATCGAAAACGACTGACCTTCCAGCTGACGCCACTGCTGGACCTCCTGCTGATCGTGATTTTTGCTCAGTACATGGAAGTGCAACAGACTGCCGAATCCGGTGAGTCGCTGATTCAGGCTCAGCAGTCGGAACTGGAGAATTCGTATCAGCAGCGCCGCCAACAACTGGAATCGGCCCATGCGGCGGACATGAACTCCCTCGAAGCAAGCCGAGCCCGTTACGCCAAACAGGTTCAGGACATCGTTGATCAGCATCGTCGGGTCGGGGCCACGCTGGCGGAAACATTCAACATGCCCGCTCGCATGATGGAAGAAGCCCTGCGATTGAAGACAGCCGGGCAGACCGGCGATGCTAAACGCATGGAGATGGCGGTTAGTCGCCTGAAAGAGCTGCTCGAATCGAGACAGTCCGAGTTACTCCGATTCATGATCCGCTATGATGAAATGCAAAAGCATGTCTCCGTGTGGGAACTGCACCTCCTGGACAGCGGACAGGGGTTATTCACTGACGGAACGCTCACGCGGCGGCTGTCATTTGAGTCGCCGGAAGAATTCGCGACCATGTGTTTCGAAGCCAGCAAAGCATTCGAGGAGCCACGCCCTCTGACTCTGATTCTGATGACATACGCAGACACTCAGGCAGGTTTTCGCCGCAGTGCAATTGACGGTCTGCCCATTGCCGTGCAGCGTCTTCGTGATGGTGCCGGGGGCACTCGATGGTACGATTACTCGCTGATGGGTTTCCGTCCCGATGGCCCGCTCATCAATTCGGGCGGTGTCGGTGCAATCGCTTCAGAGCCGGATCAGCAACCATAATGCACAGTTCCTCCATCCACACGACGCTGGTCATTTGTGTTTTTCAGCTGATCGTGCACTCCGGCATTGCTGCTGCCGATCAACCGCTGGCAGCCAATGCGCAGCGACTGATTACGGCCATGGAGAGCCTGGGATCGCCTTTTCCCGATGACACACTCAGCCGATTGCGCTCAGCGATTGACTCGGAAGACAGGACAGCAATTCACCGGGCTCTGAAGCCGTTCACGCTGTTTGAAGTTTCCATCAATCCGGAGCTCCGCGTGAAGTCGACTCGTGGCGCAGCCGACCCGATTCTGCAGCAGGCTGGGTTTGTGCCGTTTCTTGTGCGAGTGACCAACGACGCGACCGTCACGCGAAAACTTCAGATCTCCAGTCCGCACGCCGGACCTGTCTACGCTGGCGCTTCGGCGGGGATTCTCAGGCGGCAGGCTCAGGAAGAACTCAACGAAAATGAAAACATCGCAGCGGCACGCCGATTCCTGAGTGTTGAGATCATGGATCAGTCTTCCATGTCGGCGCGACTGAGTGGTCATCGATCGGAGTATTTGATCGCCTTGATCTCATGCAGTGAGGCCGGCTCACGCGAAGCCACGATCGAATTCAATATCGGACAGGGTACGCAGGATCTGGGTTTCCGTAGTGAAGTCCCGGTCCTGTTCAACACCACGCGCGCTGTGGCCGTGACGATGCACGTTCGTGACGATGATGGCCGTCCAACCACAGCCCGCCTCGAGTTTCGTGATTCCGCCGGCCGTGTCTATCCTCCTCAGGCCAAACGTGTTGCTCCGGATTTCTTTTTTCAGCCCCAGATCTATCGAGCGGACGGTGACGTCGTCTTACTTCCTCCGGGAAACTTCACACTCACATCCAGTCGCGGCCCTGAGTATCGACGGCTGCAGCAGCGCGTAATCGTTCCGGTCGCCGCGACGCATGCCGTCTCCGTCCAGCTGGAACGCTGGATCAACGCGGCAGATTATGGCTTCTTCTGCGGTGACCATCACATTCACGGTGCCGGCTGCTCACACTACACCAACCCAACGCAGGGAGTGACGCCCGAGGACATGTTCGCTCAGGTCAAAGGCGAAGGTCTTAACGTCGGTTGTGTGTTGACGTGGGGGCCGTGTTTCGACCATCAACGGCAATACTTTTCTCCACTCGCGGCGGAGATCAGCGAGAACCGGACTCTGCTGAAGTACGACCTCGAGATCAGTGGCTTCGGATCAGCGGCGCTGGGCCACGTGTGCCTGCTGAATCTTCGCAATCAGACCTATCCTGGCTCAGAAGGAACCAGCAGTCAGGGCTGGCCGACATGGACCGTTCCCGTGCTCCGCTGGACCAAAGAGCAGGGCGGAATCACGGGCTATCCGCATTCTGCCCTGCGAGTTGTTCCCGAAGCCGCCGCCGACTGGCTCCTGCTCCTGCTGGACAACGACAGGGATCAGGCTCTGAACGCCAATGAATGCCGCGGGCAACTGCTGCCGGATGAGTTCAGTCACATCGACGCGGACGAATCGGGACTGCTCACGCACCGCGAACTTGTCCGCAGTGCGACTGAGGCAGCCGGGCAACTTCCGAATACTGCCATTCCGTCAATGGATGGAGGAGGCGCCATGGAGATTTTTGTCAGCACTGCGGAAGGCGTGTGCGACTTCATCAGCGCGATGGATACACCACAAATCGGCGAATGGAACCCCTGGTATCATCTGATGAACTGTGGGTTCCCGTTGAAGCTCAGCGGTGAAACAGATTTCCCCTGTATGAGCAGCCGGCGAGTCGGACAGGGTCGTGTCTATGTGCAGATGGGAGCTCCGGAGAAGATCGCATTTCCTGATTGGTGTCGTGGAATCGCGGAAGGCAGGTCATACGTTTCGGACGGATTTGCACATGCTCTTCGCTTCAGTGTCGATGACATAACCCCTGGAACGGAACCGGTCAGCCTGCCGACCGCTGGTCACGTGGCCGTTTCTGCAACCGTCGCCTTTGCACCGGAGGTTCCGCGGGCAGTCGCCTATGGCACTCATGGGCCGAACACCGGTCGTGCTGTCGTGGGTGACACAAGAGTCCTGCATGCCGAACGAAACTCCGACTGGGTCAATGGAGGCGACCGCACCGTCGAGGTTGTGGTCAACGGGAAGCCGGTGGCCACGACAAGCGTGCCTGCAGATGGAGAGCCTCATGACCTGCAGTTCACGGTCCCCGTCGACGCCAGCAGCTGGATCGCTCTTCGTCAGTTTCCCCAGATGCATACAAATCCGGTCGCGGTTCTTGTCGGAGATCGCCCCGTTCGAGTGTCGCGAGCCAGCGCCATGTGGTGCGCGCGGTCCATTCAGCTGCTGTGGCACAACCGGCAGCGATTCATAGCAACCGCCGAACGACCAGCGGCGAAGAAATCATACGAACAGGCCGTGGCTCGTTTTCTTGCCGTAGCGAGCGAGTGCCCCGACAACGGGTTACAGATCCCGGTCATTGAACTCGATGCGGTCCTGACCGATTGATCAGGCAGCGCACCAACCGTGCGGCCATGGCATCTCGCGAACTTTGTCTATTCCTCACAGTGACAAAAGGACCTGGCTATCTACGACGTGATTGGGGACATCCACGGCCACGCAGACGAGCTCGTCACACTGCTGGAGCGACTGGGATACTCTGAAGCCGGAGGTGTCTTTCGACATCCGGACCGTCAGGCCGTATTTTGCGGTGACTTCATTGACCGTGGGCCACAAATACGTGACACGATCCACATTGTCCGCAACATGGTGGAACATCACGCAGCCCGTGCGGTGATGGGCAACCATGAATTCAATGCGGTCGCATTTCATACAGAGCGCCCTGACCAGCCCGGAAAATGGTATCGACCGCACACCCAGCACAGCACTCAGCAACATCAGGCAACACTTGAACAACTCAGCGATGTCGAACTGCAGGAAGCACTTGACTGGTTTCGTGGCCTGCCGATTGCTCTGGATCTTGGCGGGATTCGAGTTGTCCATGCATGCTGGGATCCAAAGGAGATTTCGCGGCTGCAGAATCAGTTGCAAAAATGTGGTCGGTGCGACGCCTTATTTCTCGAGCAGGCTGCCGACCGCAAACATCCGCTTGGCATGGCCATCGAACGAGTGTTGAAGGGGCCCGAAGTGGTGCTGCCTGACAATACGACCGTGATTGACAAAGAAGGTCACGCTCGACGGCGCGTCAGAATTCGCTGGTTCGAATCGCCGCAAGGCCACAACCTCGGCAGCTATGCCTTTCCAAATGTGCCGCGGCTGGAAGACGTGCCGGTTCCCGCCACGGCAGCACCCAGTCCCTATCCACAGGAGGCGCCGCCGCTGTTTATCGGACATTACTGGCTGGACAGCCGCCATGATTCATTGCCGCGTCCGAATCTGGCCTGTCTGGATCTCAGCGTCGCGAAGAGTGGACATTTGTGTGCCTACCGGTTTCACGGTGAATCCGTGCTGAACCGAAGTTCGTTCGTGACGATTCCGGCGCGGAACAGTTTGACGGCCGGATGAATACGCCAACCATCCGTATTCGCGGAGCGCGAACTCACAATCTTCGGAATCTCGACGTGGACATTCCCGTCGGGCAGATCACGGTTGTCACGGGACTGAGCGGTTCCGGCAAGAGTTCTTTGACTCACGACACGATGTTTGCGGAAGGGCAACGGCAGTTCCTGGAGTGTGCCTCGGTTCAGACTCATCAGATGTTGCGTTCACTCCGTCGGCCCGATGTGGATGAAGTGAGCGGGCTGCCCCCCACCATCAGCGTCGACCAGCGAGTTCATCTCGTCCCGTCCCGCAGCACGGTCGCAGTCACAACGGAAATCCACAACTACCTGAGACTATTGTATGCTCGATGTGGTGTCGTGCACTGTACGACCTGCGATCGACCGGTCCAGTGCCGGACAATTGACGAAATCGTGCAACAGGTGTTGAGGTTCCCCGACCGCAGCAGGTTCATGGTGCTGGCGCCGCTGGTGCGCAAACGTCGAGGAAACCACAAAGAAGTGCTGTCACGAATTCGCCGGCATGGATTGGTACGAGTCCGCGTCGATGGAGCTCTGGTTGATCTGTCAGACGTACCCGAACTGGAGGAGACCAAACAGCACAGCATTGACGCCGTGATCGATCGCCTGATTCTCAAAGACGGTGTGGAGTCGCGGCTGCACGAATCGGTTTCGCTGGCAGTGCGAGAAAGCGGCGACGCCTGCCTCGTCTGCATGCAGTCAGCGGGGAATTGGCAGGATCACTATTTCAACACACGCCACAGCTGTCCGGCATGCGAGATCAGTTTTGAGGAACCTGATCCTGGTCTGTTCAGTTTCAACAGTGGTCGAGGCGCTTGCCCCGTCTGCGAAGGATTGGGAGTGCAGGGAGTCGTCGATGACGCGGACGACATCACAGTTTTTCGGAAACAGCCATGCGCAAAGTGCAATGGCAGCCGCCTTCAACTGTTGCCCGCGCGCGTCCGATTTGGTCACCTCACACTTCCGGCACTAACGGCTCTGTCAGTGGTGGATACGCTCTCCGTTGTGCAGCAATGGCAGCAGTCACTGCTGAATTCTGATCTGCCGCTGCCGGATGAGTTCGCGATCCGGCCGGAAGGGCGCGCCGCGGCGCTGCGGATTCTTCCTGACATCGCGAGGCGTCTCATCAGCCTCTCGCGAGTCGGGCTGGATTACCTGACGCTGAATCGTGCCACTCGTTCTCTGTCAGGCGGAGAGTATCAGCGGGCGCGTCTCGCCGGTTGTCTGGGAACCGACCTGTACGGAGCCTGCTACCTGTTCGACGAACCAACCAGCGGACTTCATCCACAGGATACTCAGCTGCTGCTCACACTGCTGCTCGAACTGCGTCAGGCCGGTTCGACCCTGGTCCTCGTCGAGCATGATCCCGATGTCATGCGGGCAGCCGATCATTTGATTGATATCGGTCCCGGGGCCGGAACTGACGGCGGCGAGCTGCTGTATGCGGGTCCACCTTCTGCAATTCCGGCCGACACGCCGACTGGTCTGGTCTTAACACGTCACTCGCTGCGCGCGTCGACTGGCACAGAGGCGACAGCGCCTCCACCGACCCATCAACTGAAGGTTCAGGGAGCACAGCTTCACAATCTGAAAGACATTACCGTAGCGATTCCCCTCAATCGATTCGTGTGTGTGACAGGAGTCAGCGGGTCGGGAAAAAGTAGTCTGATTAACGGCACACTGGTCCCGGTTGTTCAGGCTTCGTGTACCCCGAATGTCCCTGTTGACACGACTCTGGCTGACGTCGAGTGCAGGGCGATCGAGGGACTGGGCCACATTGATCGCGTCGTATCGGTCGACGGTCGCGCGGTGAGTCGGAATCGTCGCTCCTGTCTGGCGACCCACAGCGGAGTATGGCAAGACATCCGAAAACTGTACGCTCGGACGAGAGAAGCGCGAGCGCAGGGTTTTGCTGCCGGACAGTTCAGCTTCAATTCGGGACGCGGCCGCTGCCCCGAATGCAAAGGGACCGGGGTCCAGGAAATCCGCATGAGTTTCCTTCCTGACGCGGAGGTCCCGTGTGCTGTCTGCGGCGGTCGTCGATTTCGCAGCGATATCCTCAGCGTCCGCTTCTCGGGACGCACCGCGCATGACGTGCTGAATCTGAGAGTCGACGAAGCGCTGGCGGCATTCTCTGAATTCGATTCCATTTCCCGCCGCCTGCGTCCGTTTCAACAGGTCGGTCTTGGCTATATGACGCTCGGACAGCCGGCATCGACATTCTCGGGCGGAGAAGCTCAGCGCATCCGTCTGGCGACGGAATTGATTGAGCCGGTGGACAGCAGATCGCTGTACATTCTTGATGAACCAACGCGCGGCCTGCATGGTGCCGACGTGGATCGACTGCTGAATGTTCTGCGAGGATTGATCGATCGTGGTCATTCGATGATTGTCATCGAACACAACACACAGGTGATCTGCGCGGCCGACTGGATCATCGACCTGGGTCCGGGACCGGCAGAAAGCGGTGGCCATATCGTCGCTGAAGGAAGCGTAAATTCACTGCGTGATCACCCAACCAGCGTGACGGGCAGGTGGATTTAGGGTCGGTCAGGACAGCGATCCGGAACTGTTTTCGCATTGAGGGGTGCGATCCGATCCGTCATGGGTGCACGGGACCAGCGCTGCCCGTCACGTTCCTCATGGACACGACAGAAAAAAGTCCAACCGCTGGCTGGACCGATCGGTATCTTGCATTAGCCTGATCCTTTGCGGACAATGAACCATCCACGGCAAACTCCCTCCCGGTCGCCCTCCTGCCACCACTGACTGCCTCCCATGCGCGCGATTTTTCCACTGGCAATACTGACCACGTGTTGTGTCTTGAGGACATGCACCGTTGCGGTCGCCGATGACCTCACCTACGAAGAACATATCCGCCCCATCTTTCGTCAGCATTGTTTCGACTGCCACGGTGCAGAGGAAGAGAAAGAAGCCGGGCTCGACCTGCGGCTTGTCCGCTTCATGCTGGCAGGAGGCGAATCTGGTCCGGTCGTGGTTCCGCACGAGTCCGACAACAGTCTGCTGATTCAACGGATTCGCGATGGTGAAATGCCACCAGGCAAAGCAAAGGTCAGCTCAGAAGAATTAGCGGTCCTGTCGCAATGGGTTGCGAGCGGCGCGAAAACGGCCCGGCCCGAGCCTGACTCGATCGGCCCAGGACTGGGGATCACTCCTGAAGAACGCGCCTTTTGGTCATTCCGGCCCATAGAGCGGCCTGATGTTCCGGACCATCAGGGCAACCCACGTGTCCGCACAGCGATCGATGCTCTGCTCGTTGCAGCCATGCAGCCACAGGGCCTGCAGCTTTCGGAGGACGCCGACCGACGCACGTTGTTACTGCGGGCCTGCTTTGACCTCACCGGCTTACCACCTGCCGCGGATGAGGTCGAGGCCTTCCTCGCCGATGAGTCGCCTGGTGCGTGGGAACGTCTGATCGAAAAGTTGCTCGAATCGCCGCATTATGGTGAACGCTGGGGGCGTCACTGGCTCGACGTCGCCGGCTACGCAGACTCCGAAGGCGCGTCCGCCGACGCCGAACGTCCATGGGCATGGCGCTACCGAGACTACGTGATTCGATCCTTCAATGAAGACAAGCCGTTCGATCAGTTCATCATCGAACAGCTCGCCGGAGATGAACTCGCCGGGCCCCGCGACGGTGACCTGACAGACGAGCAAATCGAATTGCTCGTCGCGACCGGATTCCTGCGCACGGGCGCCGACGGAACAGGGAGCGGCAACAATACGCCCGAGGATCGCAATCAGGTGATGACAGATACGATTAAGATCGTCACGACCTCATTGATGGGACTCAGCGTCGCCTGCGCGCAGTGCCACGACCATCGGTACGATCCAATTCCTCAAACCGACTATTATGCGCTGCGCGCCACCCTGGAACCCGCGATTGACTGGCAGGCCTGGAAGACTCCAGGAGAACGCCAGGTGTCGCTGTACACCGCGGAAGATCACGCCAAAGCCGCAAAAATTGAAGAGAAAGCAAAGAATGTCGCTGCTGAGAGGGCCACGAAGCAGACGAAATTCATGGCAGATGCCATCACGAAGGAACTCGCAAAATACGACGAACCCCTTCGAACTCAGCTGAGGAATGCGTTGGAAGCTGCCGGCGACAAGCGGGCACCGGAACAAAAAGCTTTGTTGAAGCAGTATCCCAGCGTCAACATCAGCCCGGGCAATCTGTATCAGTACAATCAGGCGGCAGCCGATGAACTGAAAAAAATCGACCAGCAAATCGCCGGGATTCGGGCAAAAAAGCCACCCCACGAATACATTCGCGCACTCGCTGAACCGTCCGGACATATTCCGGTCACGAAACTCTTTCATCGAGGCGATTATCGTCAACCGAAGTTTGATGTGGCACCGGCGTCACTGACAGTTGCGGCTCCGGAAAATGAACGCCCCTTCTTCCATGCGAATGATCCGGAGCTGCCGACCAGCGGACGGCGGCTGGCGTTTGCCAAATGGCTGACCAGTGGTCGCCATCCTCTGGTGGCGAGGACGATTGTTAATCGCGTCTGGCTGCATCATTTTGGTCGCGGAATCGTTGAGACGCCCACAGATTTCGGTCGTTTGGGAACCCGGCCCACGCATCCGGAACTTTTGGACTGGCTGGCCGCTGAGTTCATGGACAGCGGCTGGAGCATGAGCCATCTGCATAAGATCATCATGACCTCGACGGCATATCTCCAGTCGTCGGCTCGGTCTGTGGAATTCAATCAGATCGATCCGGACAACCGGTACTACTGGCGAAAATCACTCATGAGGCTGGAAGCAGAGGTTCTGCGTGACCGCATGCTGACCGCCACCGGTCAACTCGACCGCACCCAGTTCGGTAAACCGCTGCCGGTCAAGGAGGACGATGCCGGGCAGGTGATTGTCGAGGACTCACATAAACGCCGCAGTCTGTACATTCAACAGCGTCGAACCCGACCGGTGGCACTGATGAAAGCGTTCGATGCACCGGTGATGGTCACCAACTGCGACCTGCGGCAGTCGTCGACCGTTGCCACGCAGTCGCTGATGTTAATGAATGGCGACTTCGTGCTGTCGCAGGCCGCTCACCTGGCGGCGTTGACAACCAACGGGGACGAATCAACATTCGAACAACGAGTCGACAGGGCATGGCAGCTGGCGCTGTGTCGGATGCCAACGAAGGAAGAGAGTGAACTTGCTGTCACATTCCTCAACGCACAGCTGGCCGCGATCGCTGCTGAACAAACAAAACTCCCGGAAGGGACAACTCCCGCCATGCAGGCCGTGACGAACCTGTGCCAGGCGCTTCTGACATCAAATGAGTTTCTGTATGTGGACTAGTGCATCGTCAAGGGTAAACAGTTGGGGTGCTACTGGCTCTGCCAGTGCTTCCCAGGTGACAACACCATTTGGACTTACACTGGCAAAGCCAGTGGCACACAACACAAAGATTAAGCTTTGACGACGCACTAGCCGGATGTCCGCGTTCAGAAACGTTCAAATTTGAATCCACTCCCAATGAGCAGATGCACCCCATCCGTTCCATCACGAATCATGACCAGGCCAATGACACCCACGATTCCGCCCCGCGACGATTCGAATTCGCCATTCCGTCCACTCAGGTCCCGACGTGCATTTCTTGCTGAAAATGCGATGGGACTGGGCAGTGTCGCCCTCGCCACGCTGCTCAATCAGGACAAACTCCTGGCGACACCAAAAAACATCGCGAAGAATCCGCCGCATTTCGACCTGACAGAAAAGCAGCCACACTTTGAGGCACAGGCGACGGCAATGATCTCGCTGTTTCAGCACGGCGGCCCGGCTCACATGGACCTGACGGATCCCAAACCGCAGCTCACCCGGTTCCACGGCACCGACTTTAAAGACGACGTCCAGTTTAGTTTCATCAATCGTGCGACCAAAAAACTCATGGGCACGCCATGGAGGTTTCGTCCGCACGGCGAATGCGGCACTGAACTGTCCGAACTCCTGCCCCATACAGCTGACATCGTGGACGACATTGCGCTCGTCCGTTCCATGCACACCGGAGCCAACGGACACGAAGTGTCGATCCGCTACTTCCACGCCGGTATCCCTGGTGTCACCGGACGCCCGACCGTGGGTTCCTGGCTGGTTTACGGACTGGGCACAGAAAGTCAGAATCTGCCCGCGTATATGGTGTTGACCGATCCAGGCGGACATCCCGTTGACGGCATCCACAACTGGTCGAATGGGTTCATGCCGCCACTGTTTCAGGGAACGGTGTTGAGGCCAAAAGAGCCGCGTATCCACAATCTGGACGCGCCCGCTCATCTGCGAGGAACGCTGCAGCAACAGAATCTTGCTCTGCTGGAGACTTTGAACCGCCGGCACCTGGAACAGCACCCGGGTGAAGCCGATCTCGAGGCGCGGATCGCCAGCTATGAACTTGCCGCGAAAATGCAGTCGGCGGCGTCGGAAGCGCTTGATGTGTCAAAGGAAACGAAAGCCACCCAGACGCTTTACGGCCTGGACAATGACGCCACACGAGAATACGGAACGCGCTGTTTAATCGCGCGTCGGCTGGTCGAACGCGGCGTTCGGTTCGTGCAACTCTTCCACAGCGGACAGCCGTGGGACAATCACACCAACATTCGAGGCAGTTTGCCGAGCATTTGTCGAAAGACAGATCAGCCATCGGCAGCTCTGGTGAAGGACCTCAAACAGCGAGGCCTGCTGGACAGCACGGTTGTTCATTGGGGCGGAGAGATTGGTCGACTGCCTGTCACGGAAAGCCACGGAGATCCCGCCAAAGCCGGTCGAGATCACAACGGTCAGGGATTCAGCATGTGGGTGGCCGGGGGAGGTTTCAAAGGCGGGATGACCTTCGGTGAAACCGATGATTTCGGACATCGCGCCGTCGTGGACAAGGTCACACCCAACGATTATCAGGCCACGCTTCTGCACCTGTTCGGGCTGGATCCGGAGCTGCTGTTCTACGTTCACAACGGGCAGGTCAAAGAGATCACCAATGGTCGCGAGGCGCGGATCGTCAGCGAAATCCTCAGGCGCCCACCGGTCGCATGAATCCGCTGTGCTGAATTCATGGATGACAGAGGATCCACTCGCGGAGTAACTGCCGTTGAAGGAACAGCGATGTCTTCGTGGACCCCGCCCAACTCAGAATCCATCGATGAGTTCAATCCATACGCGGCACCTCAGCAACATCAGTATCCCGCCCCCGGCCAATTTGACTCAGACGACGAAGTCATGCGCCGCACGTACCTGTCGCATGAAGCAACGGTCAAATCGATCGGCATCTGCTATCTGTTTCTCGGCGCGGTGATGTTTTCGGGAGCAGTCGGCCTGGCATTTGTGCCGCTTCAGCCTGGGGATATTGTGTTGGGATTGCTCATTTGGGTTGTGGCGCCGATGACCGGTTTCGCTTTCATGCTGGCGGGCTACGGACTGCACCAGCTCCGCCGCTGGTCGCGGGCGCCCACCGGTATCATCTCCGGAATCGGATTGATGGGAGTCCCTCTCTGGACATTGATCAATGGTTACATTCTGTACGTTGTGTTCTGTGAGCGAGGGCGCACGGTTTTCTCTGATGAATACCGGAACGTCATCCGGCGCACGCCCCATATCCGTTACAGCGGGTGGATCGTTGTCTGGATCCTGCTCACAATTTCGGCGGCCCTGATGGGTGCGGTCATGGGCATGCGGTTTCTGCTGTGATTGAGATCCTGAACGCCACTGGTGTCGTCTTCGTTCCACTTTCGGTTGATGGCGGCCCAGCGAATTCCAGGTAAAGTGTCATTGATCGGAAATGACCGTTCACTGACACCGAGGACCGGATTCATGACCAGACCACTTCGTATTGCCAACTGTTCGGGCTTCTATGGAGACCGTTTGGCGGCCGCTCGTGAAATGATTGAAGACGGTCCGATTGATTTTCTCACCGGAGATTATCTCGCCGAACTGACCATGATGATCCTGTGGAAGGCTCAACAGAAAGACTCGTCACGCGGATACGCTGTCACTTTCATGAAACAGATGGAACAGGTTCTTGGCAGCGCTCTGGATCAGGGGATCAGGATTGTCAGTAATGCCGGAGGATTGAATCCGGTCGGCCTGGCACACGAACTGCGAGTTCTGTGCGATCGTCTGGGACTGAAAGCAAAGATTCTGCACGTCTCAGGTGATGACCTGCTGCCAGGACTGGACGAACTGCAGGATGCCGGCCATGAACTTCGGCACCTCGACACCGGAATCACGCTGAGGGACAGGCAGGTGACTCCTCTTACCGCCAACGCTTATCTTGGCTGCTGGGGCATCGTGGAAGCTCTCAATCAGTCAGCCGACGTGGTGGTCTGTCCGCGCGTGACCGATGCTTCGATCGTGGCCGGACCCGCCGCATGGCACTTCGGCTGGAAACGGGATGACTGGAATCAACTGGCGGGTGCGATCGTGGCCGGCCACGTCATTGAATGCGGCACTCAATGCACCGGCGGGAATTATGCATTCTTTCAGGAAGTGCCTGGTTTGGAACATCCTGGCTTTCCGATTGCTGAAATCTCTGAGGACGGTTCTTCCGTCATCACCAAGCATGAGGGAACCGGCGGGCTGGTTTCCGTCGATACCGTAACAGCTCAGCTGTTGTACGAGATCGCTGATCCTGCCTACATGAACCCGGACGTGGTTTCGCGGTTCGACACAATCAGGATCGAGCAGCACGGGCCGAATCGCGTACGGCTCTCGGAGATTCGGGGGGAACCGGCACCTGCTGACGTGAAAGTTTGTTTGAATTATCTCGGCGGCTTTCGCAATCAAATGACGCTGGTGCTCACGGGTCTGGACATCAAAGAAAAGGCGGACCTGGTCGAACGGACACTGCGTCAGGAAATGGATGTGAATCGATTTGAAGTCTTCGACGTCAGCCTTTCGAACACGACGGTTGCGGACGCTGCATGGAATCAGGATGCGTCCGCGCTCCTCACAGTCACAGTCAAGAGTCAGGACAGCAAACTCGTTGGAAGAGCGTTCTCCGGCCGGATTGTGGAACTGGCGCTCGCAAGTTATCCCGGCCTGTTCACCACCACTCCACCGACCGACGCACGATCTTTCGGGGTGTACTGGCCTGCGCTGGTGCCGGCCGATGTGCCGCAGCATGCCGTGGTTCTGGAAGATGGGACAGAAATCTTCATCCCTGCGTCTGTCGGGGGAGACCGCCGCGGCGAAATCGAGATCCCGGTCTCACACCCCGTCGCTGTCCCGGACGGACCAACAACACGAGTCCCACTGGGCACCATCTATGGCGCACGTTCGGGCGACAAAGGAGGCAATGCCAACGTCGGGGTGTGGGGCCGCACTGACGAATCGTATGCCTGGCTGGCAGCGACGCTCACGATTGATTGTTTCCGGAAGCTGATTCCGGAAACCAGCGAACTGGAAATCCATCGTTTTGAGCTTCCAAACCTGCGGTCATTAAACTTCGTGGTGGTCGGCCTGCTGGGCGAAGGAGTGGCCTCCTCCATACGCTTTGACGCTCAGGCCAAGAGCCTTGGTGAATTCCTGCGTTCCCGTTTGGTCGACTTGCCGGACGCACTGCTGGTGTGACTCATCCTGACGGCATGACCAGCCGTTGATCTCTACGGTGACCGCCAACCGGGCTTGCGCCTGTTGAGGAATGAGTCGATCCCTTCACGAGATTCCTCAGTTTCCCAGGCGTCCGCCAACGCAGTGACGGTGTAGTCAATGTTTGCGTCCGCATCGTGAGTACTTACAAAGCGAATGAGCTGTTTGGTGCGGGCCACTGCTCCTGGAGCACATTCGAGAACGTGTGCAAGTTCGTGCTCAACCGCTTCATCCAGGGCTTCCGCGGAGTCCACGACCACATCAAGTAACCCGAGATCGTGGGCGGAGCGACCACTCACAGGAACAGCATGCAGCATGAGTCGACGTGCTCGTGACGCACCGATTCGTCCAATGACGTACGGGGAGATCGTGGCAGCGACCAGCCCGATCGTGACCTCGGTGAGTCGGTAGACTGCCCCTGACAATCCGATCGTGATGTCACACAGCGACATCAGTCCAACGCCGCCGCCAAAGGCTGACCCATTGATGCGGCCGATCAGCGGTTTTGGAAGCTGGTCCAGTTGTCGCAGAGTTGCTGCGAATTCCGAAGCATCGGCGACGCGTCCCTCACGAGTGCCGGAGGCCTGCTGCTGCATCCCTTTGAGATCACCGCCGGCGCAAAAAACGTCGCCCGCTCCGCTGAGGACAACCGCGCGGCCATTGTCGTCGGCGGCAAGTGTTTGCGTGGCCTGATGCAACTGACGCATGAGCTCGACGGACAAAGCATTCTTTGCATCCGGCCGTTCCAGCGTCAGCCGTGCAATCCCACGATCATCGATTTTGACTGAAATCAGCTCGGCATCGGACATAGATCGCCCCCGGTGAATTCCACAAACAGCTGAAATCCGGACTGTATCAGGCATCCGTCGCCACAGCATGCCTGCCGCGGCGATCGGCAGCGGTTGACGGTGCGCAGGTCATGCGCTGTCACGAATGGTGCAATCATGCATCGCCCGTTGCATTTCAGGAACACTGCGCCGCTCACGGGTGACTCAGGAGAGTTTTCAGTGGATCGACCACCTGGTTGATTTTAGCGATCCAGATCCCGTGTATCCGTTCCAGACACCATCATCGTCATGAGAATCCCCCGCACAGATGTCATTGAGTGCAGCCAAAGCGAATCCCGCAGCGAGTGGAACGGCATGTGGATTGAAGCAGACACAGCTGCGGTAGCCGTGAGCTGTCTGGCCGGTACAAAATCGCACTCATGACAGCGTATGACGGGGACTCGTGTCCGCGGCGGAAGTGGCAGAGCCCGTTATTCATTGCCCCAGTGAGCCACAACCCACCAAGACTTTTCGAAAATTGCTCTAGCTGGACTTGCCTGATATGTCTGATGGAACCGGAACTCGACGAGCGACCTGGGTCACCATCGTGCGAGGATCGGTTGGAACTGCTGTGGCATGGTCAATTTTCGGATTTGTGATTCCACATGTCGCTGCCATGCAGACGCGGCACGAAATTGACGTCACTCGCGCCACCATGGCCGCCCTGTCCGCGGCGATTGTTGAGTATTCCAAAGACCACCGCGGGCAGTATCCGTCTGAGGGAACCAACCTTGCGGCTCTCGTCGATCCGCCAGCAGTCCGAGACGCGCACTGGCGGGGACGGTATCTCGATCACGTTCCCAGGGATGCATGGGGAAACGAATTTCTGTACATGTGCCCGGGCGTTAGAAATCCCGGCGGATTCGACGTGACATCTTCCGGACCGGATTGTGTTTTGGGGAATGCGGACGACATCATGAATTCGCATTAGAGCAGTTTTCGAAATGTCGTGGCGGGTTTTGGCTCGCGGGGGGCAATGGATGACGGGCTCTCGCACCTCCTCCGCGGCCACGAGTCAGCGTAATACGCTGTAGAATGAGAGAGATTTCGAACGATCCCGACGTGTTCCGTCTTGCGGGGGCGATGAACGATGGTTTCCGGCACTTCCGCCGCGACCACAAATCAGCGTCACGCGCTGTCGCCCACATTTTCCGCCGGTCCATGCAAACGGCCGGGCGGGACAGCGAATTTCTTCCTAAAACCTGCCCACCTTGAATTCGAAGAACTGCTCACCGATGGACTCAATCAGATCCCGGCGAAATTCGGGACAGACACTCACTTCGCATCCGGTCCCGGTGGTCAGGATGTAGCGCAGTCGGCCACTCACCTCACTGCTGGTCGACGTCTCAGCGGCGGCGGGATCGACAGAATCCACGACCAAAATAACTCCGGTGGAACCGGGATACTTCCTGATCACGCGGTGCACGGACTCGATATCTCCGCGGTGATGCAGCCCCTGTTCGAACTTGATTGCCACCTGTGAAGTAAATTCTTTGTCGGCATCGTCAAGTGAGAACATGCGGTTCACAATCAGATTTGGTTCACGACCGCGTCGATCGACCCGTCCCTGAACCACGATGATCCTCTCCTGAGTAATCAGCCCTTCGTACCTGGAGTAATCGGCCGGCCAGGCGATGCAGCGCACAATTCCGGTCGGATCTTCCAGGTCAAAATTTGCATAGCGGTTTTGCCCGTTGGCATTCGCCTTTTTTGCGGTCGCGATCTTGATGGCGCCGACCATCCCGGTCACCGTGACGGATTCCCCGTCGTCCAGATCTGCCAGCTGCCGAGTCTTCGTTTGAGAGTACCGGGCAATGCGTCGACTGTGCTGACTCAACGGATGCGAAGTCAAATAGAAGCCCAGTGCCTCCTTTTCTGCCGCCAGCTTCTGGGAATGCGTCCAGTCGGGAACGTCAGGCAGGCTGACCATCACTTCGTCTTCGTCATCCGCGTTCTCTTCATCTCCGAACAGGCTCATCTGGCCGCTGGCTTTGTCTTTTTGCCGGGAAATCGCCGCCTGCAGTGCTCTTTCCACGACTTCTGTCTGCTGAGCTCGTGACCCTGGCAGGCTATCCAGCGCTCCCACCTTGATCAACGCTTCCAGCCCGCTGCGTGTGAGCGCTCTCGATTCAAGTCGTTCGGTCAGATCGAAGATGTCCTTGAACAGCCCATTTTCCTGTCTTTCCTGCACGATGGTCTGCAACGCACCCTCGCCAACCCCTTTGATGGCCCCCATCCCAAACGTGATCTTTTCGTCGTCGATGCCGAACTCGACTTCAGACCGATTCACATCCGGCGGGAGGACCTCAATCTTTTGACGACGCGCATCGTCCACGTGTTCACTGATACGATCTGTGCTTTCCATCCCGCAGCTCAACAGAGCCGCCATGAATTCAACTGGAAAGTGAGCTTTCAGGTAAGCCGTTTCATAGGCGATCAGTCCCTAGGC
>JBDOMX010000234.1:0-5205 GCA_039831615.1 Planctomycetaceae bacterium | reverse complement strand
TGAACTCCTTAATTCTTGCATCGAAGCCGTGTTTTTTGCACACTCCATCTCTCACGCTGCCCAACCGAACAGTCTTCCTCCGGCGGCATCCCGGTCACACCCTATCCCGCGCGGGTGAGATCCATGCGCTTGATGAGCAGGGCCAGGTGCGCAGGCAGCCACTCCAGCGTAGTGGCGACACCGTGGCCGAACACACTGGACTCGATGGGTTGTTCAGACACCGTGGGATCGGCGGGTTGGTAGTCGACCAGCAGGTTGTAACCGTCTGCGTGGCAGCGCGTTCCCGTTTTCCAGCGGGCACACAGGATCCGCAGATGTTGGACAGGAATCAGTCGCGTATCCATGGAGAGTTCAGGAGAATCAAGCCCCTGCAGCAACAGTTCAGCGATCATGCGATCCCTTTTCACTGGACCAGGCGCCAGAGGGACCACATCGGTCCCGGCGATGGCGAATGCCTGAACCCAGTCACCGTAGGTCGCGTTCAGTATCTCGTTCAAACGCGGAGGGAAAACCGATTCCGTCGCGATCTGCTCGGGGTCATCTGCTCCCCGGTCGAACAGGACGTGATACAGCTGGTTAAATCCATCGGTGTCCCAGCCGTACCGAACCGGGGCCCCAAACGTTGCTGCTGTGACGTGTTTGGCCAGCGGATGAGGCGATGGACTCGCCTTCAGTGTCTCGTGTGCACACCGCCAGTGATCGGCTTCCGGATAGCCGCACACGTCAAAAAACCGATCAACCGACTGCCGATGATTTGCCAGCAGATTGCTGAGCAGCGCAAATCCGTTGCCAGCGTGTGAATGTCCCCACAGGAGGATCTGTTCCCGGCCGCACACGTTCTGGCCATCCAGATGGCTCAGCAGGCGAATCGCCAGATCGGCACGTGCGAAATGATGATTCTGTCCTGTCCAGGTCGGATCCAGCAGCGTGACCAGCGGATCGCCGTTGACGAGTTCCTCGAAACGCTGAATGAACCCATCCGTGTAGTTGCCTGTATCACCGGCGACGGCGCTAAAGACTTCCCGTGTTTTATTCTCAATCCTGTCAGCAACACGATGAAGCTGAGCGCCGATCACCGGCAGGTTTTTCGGCACAGCCCTTAGAGTTCCTGCGATGTTGAACGGATCTTTTCCGGCAAAGGTGCCCGGCACGACAATGACCTGGTGCACGCTGTGTTGAGTATGGAGGCGGCTAAAGTCCACAGGTTCCGGATGAACGTGCAGAATGTGCCGCGTCGGTTTCATTCGGGGAACCGTTGGGTACGACTGATGACGGAACTGATTGTGTCGCGGCATGGAACGTTCCATTCGGCGTTGGCGCAGAATCACTGACTGAATTGTCGGTGACCAGGCTGCGTTCTGCCAGCTGGATTCGTCCCGATGAGTACTGAGCCGACAGGCGACGGCCCGGTAGCAGCTCGTCGCCTGTCGGCTGGACGTCGGATCTCACAGTTTACTCTCTCATCGGAGAGGGCTGTTTTCGGCGTCCGTTCGCTGCCCGAACCGCATGAATTCGGCCGTAGAACCGGCATCACCGGAATTCTTCCGTCGTGTCGCGGGTTTACGAGCTAGGCTCCCATCGTGTTGCTTTTTCTCACCGTCCGGCGGACCTCGTGAGCTGCAGAATGAGATCCTGTTCCACAACTGGCGAATCGCGGATGGGGTGGTATTTGCGCGTCGTCTGGTTGACCGTCATGGTGTTGGCGGGTCTGCTGGTCATGTCGCGCAGCAAGGCCGATCCGGATCTCTGGGGACACGTACAATACGGTAAGGAAGTGCTCCGCGACGGGCATCTGCATCCGACAACCACCTGGTCCTACGCAGTCCAGGACTACCGCTGGATTAATCATGAAATTGTTGCGGAACTGTTATTCGCCACTGCTGACAACGTCGCGGGGCAGACAGGACTGCTCCTGCTGAGGTCGGTGCTGACCATCGTGCTGCTGGGACTGCCATTGTGGTACGCGCGGCACCGTGGAGCAGGACTGATCACAAGTGCCATCGTGATCTGTGTTGTTGCACTGGGGATCTCATTTCACTGGCTGATCCGGCCCCACATGCTGAGCTACGTGTGTGCCGCCGCACTGATCTGTCTGCTGGCAACAGGCGTCCCGGGTGTCGTGACTGATCGATCAGAGAACGCTGCCGGAGCAGGGCGGTGGTTATGGCTGATCCCGGGTCTCATGTGTTTCTGGACCAACTCGCACGGTGGCTATCTTGCGGGGATGGCGATCCTCACGGCCTGGCTCGGCCTGGATGCCATCGATCTGCTGGTCCACCGTGACAGGCGACTGGTGGCTGTGGTCCGGCATCATGCAGTGCTGTTTGCAGCCTGCTGCGTCGGCTGTCTGCTGAATCCCTACGGTTTGGAGTTGCATACATGGATGCTTTCGTCGCTCGGTCGACCACGACCGGAAATCTCCGAATGGGCTCCTCTGCCGATCTTTTCCCTGGCAGGGCTGCCGTTTTGGATCATCGCTCTCGGAACCGTTTTGTGCCTGAATCGAACAAAACTGCCGCGGCGCTGGCCCGGCTTCGTCATCATGGGATTGCTGGCATTGCAGGCGTTGTCACACCAGCGGCATCTGCCTTTCCTGGCGATGATGGCAGCCTGCGTGCTGGCCCCTCACATTGAATCCATCGTTCGTCAGGTCGCGGAACACCTGGCAGCGCGTGCATCAGGATCTTCGGCGACTCCGCGGCAGCACCGCGGCAGCGCGGTTGGTCTGTGGGTTGGCTGTCTCATTGTGTCGACGCTGACAGTGCTGCAGTATTCAAGGCAGGCAACGTTGCATGTCGATCGAGGATTTTATCCGGTTTCTGCGCTGCAATTCATGGCCGACAACCAGTTACGTGGTCGCGTTCTGGTGACATTTAACTGGGCTCAATATGCCCTGGCAACGTTTGCTCAAACAGATCCGGAATCGCAGATTGCGATCGACGGCCGATTTCGCACGTGCTACCCGCAGGCGGTCATCGACATGTATTTCGACTTCATCCTGGGTGAGTCGCCGTCGACCGGACGTTATCGTGAACCGTCTTCCGGTCCATTCGATCCGCTGCGGGCACTTGAATACAGGTCACCCGATCTGGTGCTGCTGGAACGCAATCGACACCCGGAAGCCACAGCTGTAATTCGTGCGACGTCTGACTGGTGCCTGCTATACCAGGACAGTCTGGCCGAACTTTGGGGACGAGCCAGTCGTTTCAGCGATCGCGATTCCACAGACTGGCTGCCGGAAGCATCGCGCCACATCAGCAATGATCCACAGGCAGGCAGTGTGGCATGGCCCGCCTATCCAGTGAGGCACGTCGCACGCGTGTTACCGGTTCGACGGTTGGCGGTTGCTGAGCGGTACGAGAATTCGCGTTGACAGTTGATTACGGTCCGTCTGTCCGTTTCCGTTTGATGTTGTCAATCAGTACGGCCGCCAGCAGGACGGCTCCCATGATAATTCTTTGATCGTAAGAATCGACGCTCAACAGATTCATTCCGTTGCTGATCACCGCGATGATAAATGCACCGATGAGCGTTCCCAGAATTCGTCCCTCCCCGCCCATCAATGACGTCCCTCCCACCACCACGGCAGAAATCACTTCCAGCTCGAGCATGTTGCCGATCTTCGGATCGCCCGAACGGAGCTTGGAAGACAGAATCAGCCCTGCGATCCCGGCCAGCGCCCCACAGATGACATAAACCGTTACCAGGACACGACGAACCGGGACACCACACAGGCGAGCTGCTTCCTGGTTGCCTCCCACCGCGTACACGTACCGCCCGAATGATGTATGCGACATCAGGATGTGAGCCGCCGCATACAGAACGATCATCAGGAATACGGGCATTGGAATGCCGTACAATGAACCGCCGCCAAAGGCCGTCCATCGTTCCGGGATCGCCGAAATTGATTTCCCGTCCGTCAATCGAAATGCGAGCCCGCGGGCAATCTGCATCAGACTCAGCGAAACGATAAACGGTGGAATCCGAAACCGAGTCACCATGATCCCCAGAAAGCCTCCCGCGGCGCCACAAATTCCCACACTGGCCGTCGCCGCCAACAGCAATGTTTGATTGTCGGCAGCAAGGCCTCCATTACGTTGAACGATCACCGCAGCTGTGACGGCGGCCAGTGCCACGAGCGATCCGACGCTGAGGTCGATTCCGCCCGTAATAATCACCATGGTCATCCCGACAGCGATGATCGCATAGATTGCCGTATTGTTTGCGATGTTGATCAGGTTTTGTGTGCGGGCGAAAACGGGCCAGGTGGTTTCCTGTGGCGTGACATGTTTTCCCAGCTGTTTCGCTTCGAAGTTCTCGAACACCGTCCAGCGGCGAGACGTGCCCGACAATGCCAGGTGCGTGATGGGCGTCCCGCTGCTGAGCGCTGCTTCGATCCCCTTTTTGGCACTGATGGCATTGCCATTCGTCGACGCCAGCAGTGTCCCGTCGGATCTCTCCAGGCTCTCGCGAAGCGCGTCAACAAACTGCCGATCATCCGCCGACTCACCGGCTGCCACGAATACCACGGCTTGTGGATTTTCAGACAGAATTGAGCGAGCCAGCTGGTGGCCTGCTTCCCGACCGGCGGGCATCGACTTTTCGAGGGTCAGCACAGAAAACACGAGAAGCAGCAACATCAGGACGAACACCATCCCATAGTTCGACACGAATTTTCGAAAGTATCCGGATCCGCCTGATGCCATTGTTTCAACTGTCAGTTTGCGTGTTCTGTCTTATTCAATTGCAGCTTCCACGTGCCCAATCGCCAGGTTCATCAGTTGCTCCTGCGTGGCCTGCGAGACGTCGGTGACTTCTCCTGCGATGTGTCCCTCGTGCATCACCAGAATGCGGTCGGCCATGCCAAGGGCTTCCGGCAGTTCCGAGGTCACCATGACGATGGATCGCCCCTCAGCCAGCAGCGCGTTGATCAGCTGGTAGATTTCATGACGAGCTCCCACATCGATGCCGCGTGTGGGCTCATCAAAAATGATGACGCCCGCCTGGCGTTCGAGCCATCGCGCCAGCAGCACTTTCTGCTGGTTCCCTCCGGAAAGTCTGGAGACACACTGATCGGCCGATGCAATGCGAATATTGAGAGATTTGACGTAGCTGTTGAAGGCCGCCCGTTCCCTGCGGCCGTCGACAAACCCCGCTGTTGAAAACGACGCCAGACCGGCCAGCGAAAAATTCTCCAGTGCGCTG
>JBDOMX010001035.1:0-22910 GCA_039831615.1 Planctomycetaceae bacterium | reverse complement strand
TACTATGATTCGATGATCGGCAAGCTGATTGTGCACAAACCGAGCCGCGAACAATCCATTGCCGGCATGAAACGATGCCTCAGGGAATTCGTTGTGGAAGGTGTGAAGACAACTCTTCCGCTCGCCGCAAAGATGTTTAACCATTCGGACTTTGTTGACGGGACCGTCGACACCACGTTCGTCGAACGCACCTGGTAAGTCACCAGCCAACCGGAAGACCCCATGTCTCACAATATAAAAAAAGTCGCGTTATTGTTCGCTGGTGGACCTGCTCCTGGAGCAAACGCGGTGATTTCTACCTGTGCCATCTCCTGTATCAACAACGGAATTGATGTCGTTGGTATCAGGCACGGCTACTCCAGCCTGATCGACTACACACCCGATCGGGGCCTGGTCGAAGGTGCAGACTACATTGCACTGCACGAAATCATGCTGCGAAGAACGCGAAGCAAGCAGGGGATTCTGATCGGCACGGCCCGCGCCAACCCCGGTAAACACGTCACCAGTCCAGCAGATCTGGACGACAGGGAAAAATGCGCTCCGCTCCGTCGTGTCTACGAAGGACTGCGATCGCTGGGGGTCGATGCGCTGGTTTCTATTGGCGGCGACGACACACTGAAGACCGCCAACAAGCTCAGGATGTACCAGGACCGATTGCCCGAAGGAAGTCCACGCATCCCCGTCGTTCACGTTCCAAAGACAATTGATAACGATTATTCCGGGATCGATTTCACGTTTGGTTACTTCACGGCCGTCGAAACGCTGGGCACCGAGATCAGCAACCTGCATGCCGACGCAGAAGCTTCCCGAGCCTGGTTCATCGTGGAAAGCATGGGCCGCAGCGCAGGATGGCTGGCCTATGGAGCCGCCATCTCCGGCGAAGCCAACATGGTCCTGAGCGTTGAGGACATTGTGGGAGATCTGCGAGCTCCGGAATCAACTGACGACCGAATCGTCATGGACATCGATGCTGTCGTGGAAAAAATCGTCCGTATGATGAGGTATCGAAATGAAACTCAGCGAAAGGAATACGGTGTGGTGGTCCTGGCTGAAGGACTCGCGGAATTTCTGTCTGACGAGGTCCTCGCGGACGTGCCACGCGATGATCACGGGCACATCTCGGTGGCACACGTCGATCTTGGCAAGATGTTTGCCAAAAGAGTGGCCACGGAGTACGAAAAGCAAACCAGTACGAAGAGAAAAGTCACCGGACTGCAGCTTGGATATGAGTCACGCTGCGCCCGGCCTCATGCGTTCGACGTTATGCTGGGAAGCCAGCTGGGCGTGGGAGCCTACCGCGCGTTGTGTGAAGAAAACCTCGACGGCACCATGGTCTCAGTGTCCGGTCAGCTGGACCTTCACTTTGTGCCGTTCGAAGATCTTGTGGATCCGGAGACACTGGTCACCAAAGTACGCTTCATACAACCCGGGTCAGACTTTCATCTGCTGGCACGGTTCCTGGAGACACAGATCGCGGACTAGAGCAGGTTTCAAAAGTCGTGGCGGGTTCCGGCTCACGAGTTCAATGGATGATGGGCTCCCGCACTTCCGCCGCGGCCACGAATCAGCGCCATACGCTGTAGAGCAGATCTCGAATGCGAGTCCTCACCGGAAGGTCGCAGATTCACTAAAAATCAATGCTCTCGCGGGAACCGGTCAACGTCATTCCCTGCGACATCCGAGGTTCCGATATCGCATTCTTAATGACCAGTGTCGATGACGGCATTGGTCATTTCTCATTCTGCACTGGTCGTTCAGATGACTCCTGCAAGCCTGCTCAGTCAGTACTTTGGATACGAATCTTTCCGCGGACCGCAGGAAGAGATCATCACACATGTTCACGGAGGCGGACATGCTCTGGTCATCATGCCCACTGGCATGGGCAAGTCCCTGTGCTATCAGATTCCTGCATTGCTGCCGTCAGGTCTACCTACAGAGCAACCGCACATCACACTGGTCCTGTCACCGTTGATTGCCCTGATGAAGGACCAGGTGGATGCGCTGCAGATGCGAGGGGTCAAAGCGACGTTCATCAATTCTTCACTCCGGAAACACGAACGTGAATCACGATATCAGGGTGTCGCTCATGGACAATTTGACCTTCTGTACGTGACGCCGGAGCGTTTCCGGAAATCAGAGTTTCTTGATGTCATCGGGAAACGGCACGTCAGGCTGCTGGCCGTTGATGAAGCCCACTGTATCAGTGAGTGGGGCCACGACTTCCGCCCGGACTACACTCGGCTGGAAGAACTGCGCGGCATCCTGGGGAATCCGCCCACGATTGCGCTCACCGCAACCGCCACGCCCGAGGTTCAGACAGATATTATTCGCCAGCTTGGTTTAGAACCGGAGGAGATTGAGCTGTATCACGAAGGCATCAATCGTCCCAACCTGGAACTGCTGGTTAAAGATGTCTGGGACGCAGAAGAAAAAGAACGACAGATGATCGACAGCGTGGACCGCTGGCTGACCATGAATTCAACCGGCAGCGGTATCATCTATTTCACGCTGATTCGAACACTGGAAGAATTCAGTGCCCGTCTGGCAGAACGCGGTGTCGACCACGTGTGTTACCACGGAGATCTGGAACGCCGCATGCGCAAACGCATCCAGGAAGACTTCATGACGGGTGATTGTCGTCTCGTGCTGGCCACCAACGCGTTTGGCATGGGAGTTGATAAAGAAGATATTCGGTTCGTACTGCACGCCGACGTCCCCGGATCGATGGAAGCCTACTACCAGGAAATTGGACGAGCCGGACGGGATGGAAAACCGGCGGAATGTGCGCTGCTCTACGATCAGCGCGACCTGAATACTCAGATGGAATTCATTCGCTGGAGCAACCCTGACGCTGACTTCTATGAGCGCGTTTACAATCATTTGAAGAATGATTATGAGCAAATTCAGGCATTTGGCATCGAATGGTTGAGAGAACGACTCTGCCATCGTCAGCGGCATGACCGACGTGTGGAGACTACACTGGCAATGATGCAGCGGTACGGAGTCATCGAGGATGAAACGGACCTGTCCGCCGTAACAGTTGCCGGGCCGTTACCGGAACCTCTTCGTGACGAACTGCTGCTGGAAGCAAAACTAAAACGCGATCAGAAGAAATTGTACGGACTGGTGCAGTACGTGCAGGCCGAGGGGAACCGCGTGGATTTCATCCACGACTATTTTGGTGTGAAGCGGTAACGGTTCTGTTAGAGACGTGGAATTCTGATGGCCGCGCCAACCTTGAGGCGGTCGGGACTGGCCATACGGTCGCGATTCGCGTCGTAGATCTCCTGATAACGATTTGGTGACCCCAGCAGCTTGTCGGCGATTTCGGACAGTGTGTCGCCATAGCGGACAGTGTATTCGTCGTAGCTTCCACGACGGGACTCATCACTTTCGTCTCCGACCGGCTCAGTTTCCAGGGAGAAAGCGACGGAGTCGGGTTCGCCTGATTCCGGAGCAGAATCGCTGAGCCGATCGAATGCGGCGGCAGGAGGTTCAAATGACGGCGTTTCACGAGCGGTCCGGGAGACGGTACTGTCGCCGGGTTTCTGGGTCACAGACGCAGCCGGCGGCTTCGCCTGACCGATCGGCAGGACAACACCGGCGTCGTGCTGTTCGAACTGGTTGAGCAACTCAGGCAATGTCCACGCCTGCTGTTCCTCCTCGCCCGTATGACGATCATCGGCGTAGACCGATACATCGCGGTCGCGCAGGCGAGAATCGATCAATTCTTCACGAACGATCGACGGGGTGTCTTTCACAGAAAGCGGCTCATTCCGGAAGAACAGCGCAGCAACGACCCCGATCAACAGGATTCCCATTGCGAATCCGACCTTACGGTCTGCTGCCCATTCGATTTCGTTCGATGCACCTGTCATCGATTGATCGCCTGTTCCCTGAAGCTGCTGTCCGGGAGGGAACGGGGAGGATACGGCAGACTCCGCCGATACAACCCCACACAATCGGTTTCGACATGAAACGATCTCTGGATGAGCTCAATCGGCAGAAACCGCCGAAGGCAGCCGAAAATCGGCAGATCGATACTGCTGCAACGAATCGACGGGTGTGCGAGCGGTCGGAGTTGCGTCGTTACAAACTACGTAACCGGTGCAGACATCAAAATTCGCAGGAGCGGAACAATTGGATCAAAGTTGACATTCGTCACAGACCGATAGGGACGACAGCAGACTGTGTTTTCCACACGGTCGGTGCGGTCATGGTTGTCTCACTCCGTCTGCATGGCCAGTCACTCGGTTCCTGTGACCGAACGTCTGGCTTAAACATCTGACAACGATTTACCTCCCGACGATTACGAAAAAGGTCCGGTTCGCATGTCTTGTTCGAACCCGTTCCGAATTCCGGCACTCCTTCTGGCGATCCTCTGTGCAGCAGACGTCCACGCGCAGGGACCGTACGCCCCGGGACCCTACGGATTCGGCCCAGCGCAGCAAAACAGCGGTTACCAGATGCAGCCGATCGATCGATACGTTGGCGAGCAATTCCCGGAGGTCTGGGATGACTCGCAACCGATTGAACGATTTCTGACGGCGGTCAGTAAACGGAGTCGGCTGAGCGTCGAGTATCTCCACTGGAATTTCAATACGGCGCCAGATGGTAACCTGGGAGCGCCGATCGTCGACGTGGCAGATCCGACAATGCCGTTTCAGGTGTTTGACAACCTGAATGGAGGAGCGACCGCGGGTCTGGCAGTTGTGCCGCAGACTCAGAATCTGGTTCTGGACGACGTGTCCGGGGTACGAGGAACACTGGGCGTCGCCATGAACGAATGGACTCTCGAAGGAACCTTTTTCGGAACGGAGCAGTCCGACAGTGATCTTCAGGTTTTCAATCTCCAGGCAAGCCGCGTCGCGGGAACTGAAGCCATCGGCACGACGCTGCGGCCTAATATCGTGACGCCTCTGCTGACAAACGCCGCGCCATCGTCTCGAACTGCCATGAACGCTTTTGTCTATGACAACAGTTTTCAGGCATCCCTCGATTCCCAGCTGTGGGGGGCCGAGATAATCCTCCTCAAAGAACTCTATCTGCCACACGGACCATTTAACTGGCAATGGTTGAGCGGTTTCCGATACGTCAATTTTGACGAGGAATTCGCCCAGATGGGAACATTCAATAATGGCGGTGCGCTGGCAGTCGACCGCGTCACTCAGATCGCCGGCAGCACAATCAACAACGTTTACGGACCGCAGGTCGGTGGCCGCGCAACTTTGGGCAGCGAACACGTCGTTCTTAGTGTGACGCCGCGAATCGCCTTCGCCCTGAATGACCACACGTCGAACGTGGCAACCGGACCGCTGACGGCCGCAAACGAACCCGTCGCGCGGTTGACGCAGGAGTCCATCGATTTCACACCGATCCTCGAAATCAATTTTAAAACACAGGTCAATCTCTCGCGTAATTTCTCCGTCTACGCAGGTTACGACTTCTTCTGGATGTTTAATACATCACGGCCAACTGAAAACATCGTCTATGACAGCGTTCCAGGACCTGGAGGTGCATTTACACCGATGATCGGGCAGAACGTTTCGCTGACAGATTTCGCGGCCCAGGGGTTGAACGTCGGTGCTCAATTCAGCTACTGATTCCAAATTCCAACTGTCCGACCACCTGAAAGCCCTGCCAGCGCGTGACGCCCGGCAGGGCTTTCTGTTGCGCGGTGCCAAATACAACTGGCTTCAAAAAAAACGTGCGGATGTCACGGGTGCAGCAACGTTACTGTGATACGGCAGACCACAACAGTTCACATCGCCTCCATGACTCTGCCCGGATGTAGCAGACGAAACGCGACAACTCTGTAAGCCCGCCCCATGCTCGAAACACTCCAGTCGCATTTCATCAATCAGGTGTGAACCCGTAACCGGATACTGCCGTGATGCCGCGAACTGCGTCATTTGTGTCGTGCCTGAGCCTGCTTTTGCTCTGCTGGCTGGGAATGCAGATCGTGCACGAGCTCGGCCATGCAGTTGGGGCCCTGTTGACCGGTGGCCGAGTGAACACTGTGTTTCTGCATCCGCTGGCGATTTCCCGTACTGATGTCCATCCGAATCCGGCGCCTGGAATCGTTGTGTGGATGGGACCACTTGGCGGCTGCTGCCTGCCACTCTTCGCACTCATGTTGTGTCGGCGACTGCAGAAACGTCACGTCGCCACACGCGCCAACAGTATCTGCCCTCGGATCTGCGGGCTCGTTGGCTTCTTCGCGGGCTTCTGTCTGATTTCCAACGGGGCCTACCTGGCATTCGGGACGCACGACCGAGTCGGGGACTGCGGAGAAATGCTGCGTACCGGCACGTCGGCATGGATCATCTGCGGAACCGGCATTGCGATGACCGTGGCAGGATTCTATTCCTGGCACCACCTGGGCTCACTTCCCCGCTGGTTCAGCAGCCAGGACCGCAGCTGGAATGAAGCCGCCATGACCTCAGCGACGCTGCCGCTGGTTGTCGCCGTTGAGCTTTGGCTGACGAGCTGATCTTCAGGCATCAACAACCGGCCCCTCGATTCAATCAATAGATCGCTTTTTGAAGAGTCGTGGCGAGTTCTGGCTCGCGGTGGCAATGGATCATCGGCTCTGGCACCGCTGCCGCGGCCATCAGTCAGTGTCATACGCTGTAGAATCGGATCATCCGACACATTCCGGAATGACGATAGAACACGTGTCGCTGTGCGCGCTGAGGAATCGTTAATGACAGGTTGGAATGTCATGAGAATCTTCCGGTATATCCTGCCGGTACTCTTCCTGCTGGCAACAGCTCCCGCAATGGGACAGGAGCCATGGATCACACGTCTGTCCGCGCGCCACACGGTGGGTGATGGCGTCGGGTACAGCAACGGATTCACATCGCTGGACTGGTTTCTGCCGTTGCTGCCGGACGGAGACGACAGCATTTGGTTTGCTGATCTGAGGGTCCTTGTTTCCACTGACCGTGAATTCAGTTCCAACGTCGGTACGGGCTATCGCTGGTATCTTCCGGAGCAGAACCGGATCATCGGCCTCAACGCTTTCTGGGACACGCGTCAGCTGGATGACTTCACATTCAATCAAGCCGGAATCGGATTCGAATCACTCGGGGAATGCATCGATCTGGAAGTCAACGGATACACGCCGGCAGTCAATGATACAAATCAGCAGAGCCTGGCATTTGTTGGCAACAACCTGTTGATACACTCCGTGAATGCCCTGTCGGGTGTCGATTTCCTGCTGGGGTACAACATTCCTGCATTTCAGGAATTCCATACCCGAGTCCTCGGCGGCGGATACTACTTCGATTCCAACAAGACACCCGATGCCGCGGGTTGGCGCGCCAAACTCGAAACGGCTTTTCGCGACTGGCTGGCTGTCAGCGTGGTCGTACAGGACGATGACCTGTTTGGCACCAGCCTGCTGGTTTCCGCGGAATTCAGAAGACCGATTGAGCACCGTTCCAATGTGGTGTCGAGTCCCATGCGGCGCAAATTCCGCAGCGCGTCCGGAGGCTCTCACGATCGAACGCTTCGCCATCGACTGGCCGACCCGATTGGACGTCAGCAGCAGATTGCATTGACTGAAACCAGGCTGCTGGCGACCGATCCGGCGAACGTACCATTGACCTTCATACACGTTGTGCCTGGTCCCGCCGGTGCCGGCACATTTGAGAATCCTTACGGCACGATCACGAATGCCATGGCTGACGGGCTCGCGCCGACGAGCATTGTTTACACACCGCAGGGCGGTGCATTCAACGAAAATGTGGTACTGGTTGCCGGCACACAGTTGCGATCGAATGGCCCATCGCAGGTGGTGACTTCGCTCCAGGGGCCTCTGACCCTGCCGTTTTCAGGGACCACCTCTGACCTGACGATGCTGTCGGCAATGATCAATGGCAATGTTGATCTCGCCAACAACACTGTCGTCAGCGGATTCTCCGTCACGGGGACTGTGGCAGGCAACGGTGTCGCCAACGCGGTCGTCGACACAAGCCGGATTCGCCAGCCACTGGCGATGGATGCGGTCACACTCACGAATTCAACCGGCATCACTTTGAACAACCTGCTCATCGATCAGTCCGGAGCCCGTGGAATTGGCATCGACAACAGTTCAGCAACGATTTCCACCGTCACGCTCAATACGATCACCGGGGACGCGATCGAGATCAACAATGGAGCGGGAGCCAACACCGTCACAGTGTCGAATGCAGCGATCACGGGAACGACGGGCGAAGGCCTTGACGCCAACCTGGATGCGGCGGGGAATCTCAACGTCTCCGTGCAGCAATCATCCATCGGGTCCACAGGGAACGCGTTTTCCGCGTTCGAAGGCGCTGGGTCTACGGGTGATCTGACAGTTGCCGTTGGCAATACGACCGTTGCATCGACCGCCGGAACGGGCTTCAACATCGATGGATCCGCCGGAGCGGGAACGACATTCGTGTCTCAGTTTCAGACAAACACCGTGTCGGGTGCAACGACGGGCGGTGCCGAATTCATGGATGTCACCTTTGATGCCGTCCCGGGCGGCGCCGTGGATCCCGTGGCCTTCAACAGTCTTCTGATTGGAGCAGCCGCGGCCCGTGTCACCGGGAACGGCGTGTCGTTTGTCAATGTTGCGGGCGATGTGGATTTGGGCGACGTGGATATCTTCAACACGACGGGTTCCGGTGTCTTTGTAAACACTTCGGCGGCCCTCACCCTGCGCAGCCAGACAGGCAGTACCGTCGATACCACGACGGGTCCGGCGCTGAATCTGACCGACCTCACGACGGCACTGGTGTTGGATTCTGTTGCGTCCACGAACAGCCCCACCGAGGCGGCTTCATTCAACACGGTCGACGGGTCGCTGACGGTGACCACAACCATGATGACCGACGCAGTGAATCCACCGTTCCTCTACAATAATATCCCGAATCCATTCGCGGTCAGCTTCGGGAACACCACCATCAACAGTCTGCAGGGCGCACTGATCACCGACAATGAAATGCGAGTTGGTGTGACCGCCGGTCTTCCGGCCGCTGCCGCGATCTACAATCCGCTGCAGATCATTTTCCCGTAGAGCAAATCTCGGCTCTACTCGCTGGCGCTGCTTCCCGATGGCCTCCAGGAAGCCTGGATGACGGCAATCAGATCAGCAACCGCCTGAACGGACAGATCCTTTTCGATGCCTTCCGGCATCAGCGACTTTCCGAGGGCACGAAGCTCCTCAATATCTGACCGCAGGATCGTCTCCTGCTTACTCTCGCCGGACAGCAATGTAATACTGCTGCCGGTTTCAGTGGCCATGATCCCGTTTCGCGTTCTGCCATCCCTTGTGACGGCAACGTACGTGACGAAACGAGCTTCGACCGCTGCATTGGGATCAAGCATGGCCCTCAGCAGTGACTGCGGCTTCCTGTCGGTGAGCGAATTCAGACGAGGCCCGACATCGTGTCCGACGTTGTCCAGTCGATGGCACGCGGAGCAGTGCTTCTTAAAAACGGCCCTTCCTCGCACCAAATCGCCGGCCAGCTCCAGTGCCACACTGTAGTCGTCGATCACTTGACGGCGATTCCCGGAATTTTCGCCGTTCAACACGGCTTTCCATGCTGCCTGCAATCTCTCGTCCGTCGTCGACATGAGCAGCGCGTGGTTCGCAGGTGAGATTTCTGCACTCAAAATTGAGCCAGTCGTGACACGGTTGAGCAGACTCCTGCTCCAGGTGGCACGGCTGGCCAGCACGTCGAGAATCCGCGACCGCAGCTTTGGGCCATGTGATGTCCAGCCCAGAAGCAGTATCTCTGCGATTTGCGGATTTGCCTGATCGGCGACCCGGTCGACGACCGCCAGCTGCAACCGCACCGTGGATTGCGGGACCAGCAGATTCGCCAGTTGCTCCAGATCTCCTGCGGACTCGTCCGGCTCTCTGAGCAGCAGCCGGATCGCGCCGGCAAGGCCAGGATTCAGGTCAGCCGATCCTGCGGTGATCAGTTCTCTCGCGAAACTGATGGTCTGGTGAATCAGCTCCCTTTGGTCCGCCTGCAGCAGCGCTGCGGAACCGTTACGTTGGTTGATTCCGTCGAGCAATGCCGCCAGTCCCGACAGCCGCCAGGAATTGTCGTCGGTTTCTGGTGACGAGCAGACAGATGCGACGGTCTCCCGCACCGCCCTCGCATCTCCCAGCGCGGCCATTTGTCGAAACAACTGCACCAGTAATCGATGGTGCTCCTCTTTCACCTGACCGGACGCAGACGATTCTGCGATCAACGACTTCAGCACGTCGTCGATGTTGCCCTGGTTGAGCGAGCTGAACACATTCGCCACGATGTAGCTGTCGTTTGCTGAGTCGGCCGCCAGAGTTGCCAGCGTGCGCGCGGCCGACGGATCGTCGAATTCCCCCAGCGTTGCCGCCAGTTCCAGGCGAACTCCGGCGTTCGCGTCCCCTGCCAGCGGAGCGAGGTCATCAGCGTTGACAAGTCCTGTCGCAGCAATTCGGACGGCATGGCGGCGGACCCCGAAGTGCGCGTCGTGCAGTGTGTGCCGCAGAGTCTCCGGCTTCAGCACTCCCATGCCTTCAAGAGTGCAGAGCGCATGCAGTCGTGCGAGCGATCTCACTCCCGATCTTGCCATCCGTTCAAGCGGCACAACTGTTGACGGATCATTCTGTCGAACCAATCGGAGCTGCGCGGCGTCGCGCTGCCAGCCGTTTGGACTCTCAAGCAGCGGAATCAGTTCCAGCACCGACAGACCGTCAAGATGTGGCAGCGGACGAGCCGTTGCGGCTGTCGGAACGACGCGGTAGATACGGCCGTGGTTCTCGCCGTGACGAAAGTACGGGCGCAACTCTTCTTTTCCGTCGTCAGGCAGCCATTGCGGATGCTCAATCATGTACCGGTACATATCGACCACCCACAGCGCTCCGTCTGGTCCCGTGCGCGCCATGACCGGCCGGCACCAGCGATCGCGACTGGCGAAAAAGTCGTATTCCGTCTCAGCCGGATCCCGACGAAAGTCGAAACTCACGCCTGCGGGAAAAATAATGTTGTGCTGAACCAGATTGTGAAATGGCTCACAGGTAAACGCGTGCTGATCCGTGTCATGGCGCTGGAACAGCAACTCATCGCGATAGATCATCCCGGAGCATGCCGATGTGAAGCGGCCGGACTGCTCGAAGCTGTGAAAACGTTTCTGCGGCGACTTTGCCGGATACACGGGCGGATTGAGCGGCGTGACAACGGGTTTCTTCGGATCCGGCGGCGCGAAGTGCGGGTTGCGGCGAATGTGATGATCCGCCAGCACGTAGTGCCAAAGAGGTCGACTGTTCTGCACGCCAAACCAGTTGCCCCAGTCGTCTCGGTTTCGGCCATATTGTGACGGACCACTTTGTGGATCAATTTCGCCCGTACGAGGTCGAATTCGGAAATCCCGGCTGCCGATCTGAAGTTGCTCCCCGGTCATTGTCGAAGTGATTTGATTCCCCTGACCGTAGCTGGAAGCGTGGCTGCCGCTCGCACAGTGAATCCAGTTGTCCAGCCCCCAGCGCAGACCGTTCACACGCAGCTGCTGGTTGCCCTCAAGGAAACCTTCGTACAACGTTTGCCGCACGTCGGCCTGACCGTCTCCATCGCTGTCTTTCAGATAGAGAATCTGAGGTGCCGCCGTGACCAGGATGCCGTCACCCCAGACAAGAATCCCGTTGGGAAAGTTGAGTCCGTCGGCGAACAGTTGTGCCGTGTCGTACTGACCGTCACCGTCGTTGTCACGGAGGACGCGAATCCGTCCACCCGGCATGCCCTGACCGTCGATGCCCAGTGGATAATCTGCCATTTCGACAACCCACAGGCTCCCGTCGGATCCCCAGTCAATGGCTACCGGATCTTTGATCAGCGGTTCACTGGCCACCAGCTGCAGCTCGTAACCTTCGCGAACATGAATCTGCTTCAATGAATCTGAGGCTGACGTCGGCAGCGGTTCTGCCGCTGAGTTCTGGCCGGCCGCCGCAGAAGTCACCATCAGAACACCGACAAGCAGACTGCAAAAATATCGCTTCATGATTTCTCACTCGCTGTGGCGATTTATCCCGAGCCACCTGCGACAACAGGAGATCCAGGCGACATTGAACCCGCCGCCACGAGGCATCCAGCGTTTTGAGGTAGAAGATTCCCGGTGTTTCAGATGGAATCCTGTTTGCAAACCGCAATCAACAGACCGAACTCAAATCCGGTGAACGTGTTGCGCCGGCTGCTGAAAAAATTGTGACAACTGCTGCAACCAGCGGGCAGCCGGCGCCCCATCAATGACGCGGTGGTCAAACGTGAGACTCAGTCCCATCGTTGCTCCAATCACAATGTCATCACCACGTACGACTGGTTCCTGAACAATTCGACCGATCCCCAGAATGGCAGACTGCGGCAGATTTATGATCGGCGTGAAGTAGTCGATGTCAAACATGCCAAGACTGGTGACCGTGAACGTGCCTCCCTGCAGCTGACTCTGCGAGAGTGTTCCGGCCCGAGCCTGCTCTACCAAAGCACGTGACTGTTCGGCAACGTCATCCAGCGAGCAAGAACTGACATCGTTGATCACGGGAGCCACCAGGCCCGCTTCGGTATCCACTGCGACTCCAATATTGATGTCGTCATAGACGTAGATGCCGTCATCGTACCAGCAGGCATTTAGCTCAGGACATTCTGCCAGCGCGTTGGCGACCAGCTTGACGACGATGTCGGTATAGCTCGGCAAAGCGGGTCCGACCGCCTGCCCTTTCAACTCATCACGAAATTTCACAAGACTGCCGGCATCAACTTTTGTGGTCAGCGTGACGGGGGCCGTACCCCGTGCCGCAGCGAGCATACGCCCCGCTGTCGCTCGTCGATTCTTTGAACCCGGCTGGTGAGTGCCCGAACCAGCGGGCGCAGAATCAGTCGACGAATCGAAACGAGATCGTTTTGCGCATGCCACCACATCGCGTTCGCGAACCCGTCCGTTTCGCCCGCTTCCCTGGATGCCATTCCAGTCAATGCCGAGTTCCCGAGCCTTGTGACGTGCCCGTGGCGAGGCGATCGTGCGCGACGGTTTTCGAGCACTGACGGCGGCTGGTTGGTTTCCGCCCTCGCCCGCAGCTGCGTTGTCCGGTGCCAGGTTCACGGGCGCCGTTTCGTCGGTGACGACACCGGACGACTCAAGAGACGTCGGCGGAGATTCGTTTTCCGCCAGCAGGAACCCAATCAGCTGCCCGACTTCAACGATATCGCCAGGCTGCGGAGCATCGGAGGGAATATGGAGGATCCCCGAGTCAAACGACTCAACCTCGTGAGCCGCCTTGTCACCTTCGAGTACGAAAACCATGTCCCCCGTTTCGACGTGTTCGCCGGATTCCTTCAGCCATTCGCCAAACGTGCCTTCGTCCATCGACCAGCCGAGACGCGGTACAGTGATTTCGACAGGCATGTTTACTCTTCCAATAGATGGCGCATCGCCCGCGCGATTTCGTCAACCTGTGGCACAATGGCCTGCTCGAGGGTCGGGGCGTAGGGTGTCGGCGTGAACGCTCCATTAAGTCGCTTAATGGGAGCGTCGAGACTGTCGAAGCCGGCGTCAGCGACCTGAGCGGCGATCTCTGATGCGATGCTGCAGGGTTGAAACGCCTCGTCAACGACCAGCAGGCGTCCGGTCTTCTTCACTGATCGCAGAATTGTGTCGGTGTCGAGCGGCGAAACGGTGCGTGGGTCGACGATCTCGATCGAGATCCCGTCATTCGCGAGTTGCTCGGCTGCCTTGATCGCATGCTGAACCATCAGAGAAACGGCCACAATCGTGGCATCCGTTCCGCTGCGGATAACATTTGCCTGACCAAACGGGATTTCGTAGTCCTCTTCGGGCACGGGTCCCTTCGTCGACATCAACTCGCGGTGCTCAAGGAAGATGACCGGGTCATTGCACCGCAATGCGTGCGCGAACAGGCCTTTCGCGTCGTAGGGCGTTGACGGCATGACAACTCTCAGCCCAGGGATGTGTGCATAAATCGAATGGTAGAGGCCGGAGTGATGCGTCGCCGCTGAATGCCCAATCCCTCCACAGCCACGCAGCAAAATCGGCATCTTCAGTCGACCGTTGCTCATGTACTGCATCTTGGCGATCTGATTGATGATCTCGCCAAACGCGTCATTGATGAAATCGATGAACATGAAGTCGATGATCGGCCGTGTCCCTGTCATCGCAGCACCGCAGCCCAGTCCCGTGAAACCGCGTTCGCAAATCGGAGTATCACAAAGCCGCTGCGCTCCGTACTTGTCGAACAGCCCGACGGTTGTGGCGAAGTTTCCACCGCGCACTCCGATCCCTTCGCCCATGACCCAGATACCGGGGTTTCGTGCCATTTCAGCAGCGAGGACCTCATGAGTGGCCGCCGCAAAACTCAGGATCCGATCACCAGGCGGCGGAGGTGCCGGTGTCGCCGGCTCGGAACCTTCGAAGTACACGTGCGCTGTCGCCGTCGCGGCATCCGGCCAGGCGGCGGCTTCGGCGGCTGAGCCGTCACGAACAATCTGAACTCGGATTTCCTCGTCGATGTCAGCAAGTTCCTGTTCCGTCACCAGACCATCAGACTGCACACGTCCGGCAAATCTCGTGATCGGGCAACGTTGTTTCCATTCGGCAACCTCCTCGCGCGTCCGATAGGTGAAATCGCCCATCCCTTCTGCGTGAGCTCGAGTCCGGTAGGTCCTGCATTCAATGAGCGTCGCTCCACCGCCGGATCGAGCCCGCTCCACGGCTTCCTGTGCCGCTGAGTAGACCGCGTGGACATCATTCCCGTCGACTTCACATCCCGGGAGGCCGTAATTTGCGGCGCGTCTGCCCACTTCAGGAATTCCACTGGAGTACTCAAACGCCACCTCCGTGGCGAACTGATTGTTCTCACACACAAAAATGACCGGCAGATTCCAGATGCTGGCCATATTGAGGCCTTCATGAAATGCGCCGTTATTGACAGCTCCGTCTCCGAAAAATGCCACCGCCACGTTGTCACATCCAAGGACCTTGAAACTGTATCCTCCACCGCAGGCCTGCAGGATGCACGGACCAACGATTCCGCTGGTCCCCATCAGCCCGATCTCAGGAGCAAACAGGTGCATACTGCCGCCGCGTCCGAAGGAGACGCCGGTTCGGCGACCAAAAAGCTCGGCGATCAGCTTCTCAGGCTCAAGCCCTTTCGCCAGTGCATGGCCATGGCCGCGATGGGTGCTGAATACGACATCATCATTGTTCAGATGAGCACAGACTCCGGTGGCGATCGCTTCTTCGCCAACGTAGGTGTGGCATGCCCCCAACACCATTCCGCGCTGGTGACTGCGTGCGAGATACTCCTCTGTCTGTCGGATCGTTTGCATGGTCCGATACATTGAAAGCGCCGTGTCGCGATCAAGATCCACCGACGACGTCCGGGTAGTTGTGTCACTCATTTGTCTTCTCCTCGAAACGACTGAACGATGCCACCTTCGTGCCCCGGTGTTCCGCCCGAATTCATCGCCATGTTGCCGCCATCCATAGGGATAATTGCGCCCGTAATCCACTCGGAAGCGTCAGACGCCAGCAGCACAGCCAATCCCATGATATCCCGGGGCTGCCCAAGGCGACCCGTCGGAATGCCTTTGAGGAACCGGCCTTCCAGCGTGGGATCCTCTTTCATGCGCGCCGTCAGGCTGGGATTCACCACCTGGGCAGGCGTCACACAGTTCACGCGCACGCCCCGATGGCTCCATTCCGTGCTGAGCTCGCGCGTCATTTGAATCACTGCTCCCATTGCCATGCTGTAAGCAATATGACCTCGACCGAGTGCAGTTGAACTGGCGAGTGATCCGATGTTCATCATCGAACCTCGCCCCTGCTTCAGCATGCGACGCCCGGCTTCCTGACACATCACGAAGCGGCCGACCACGAGATTCTGCAAAACCATGTGCAGGTCATCGACGAGCAGATCTTCCGGCTTTGCCAAATGACCGTCGCCGGCGATGTTGCCCAAAAAGTCAACTCGCCCGAATTCGGTATCCACGTTCCGGAACAACTCGGCAATCGCTTCCGGATTCGAAGTGTCCGTCCCGCAGACAAGTGTCCTGCGGCCGAGCGATCGAATCTCTTCGGCGGTCGCCTCTGCTCCGTCGAGATTGCGGTCGACGAGCACCACATTCGCACCGGACTGCGCCACAGCAATGGCCGTCGCCTGACCGAGCCCCTGTGCTGCTCCGGAGACGACAGCAACTTTGTCGGCAAGATTGAACAATGGATTCGTCATTGATTTTGAATGGGCTTGTGCCCCGGTCTCAGTCACGTTCAGCCGGCTTTCACGATGAAGCAGCACGACCTCCGGTCGATCGCAGGCGAAATCGTAACAAACATGCAATTCGGCAGCGCAGTGTCTCAGGCAAAAGAGTCACGTTTCGATGCGATTGTCTCGGATGTGCTTCGCAGCCTCTCCGTCCGGTCATCAGTACAGGACAATCGCACGTCCCGGTCCACCATGGCAATCACGGACTTTCACGGCAGCGAACAGGAAGTAGGCATTCGACTCAGGAATACTGCTGACGTTGTGTAAGAATTCGACACCCGCCATTTCCCGGCTCCCGAGCGCCCAATAGGTCATCAATGCGATTCGTGCATCCACCCCGCCCAGATCAGGGGCGTCGGTCGCGACGCAACGAATTCCCTGCTCTTTGAGATAAACAATCGTAGCTGGTCCTGGAGCCGGCCAGCCTTCAGATTGGCCACTCAATGGATCCAGCCACAGCGCTCGATCGGCGGGATCCGGCTTGAGATGACGGTCGATGTGGCCGGTTTGGAAGATAACAACGTCACCGGCGTTCAATGAGCCTTGCTTTTCTGCAAACGTTTTGATGTGGCCGACGGTGATTTCCGGTGAAGCGGGCCAGTCCTGCTCGTCGGTTGTGCCAACAAGTGACCTCACGTCAATCACGCGTGCGTTGCCGCAGGTCCATGAAAGGGGGACCTGTTCCGTTGTGAGCGAACTCGTGCCCCGTGCGCCATACTTTGCTTCATACTCCTGCAGCCACCCGCGAACTTCCGGAGCATAGGCTGGTTGTTCGTCCGGCTGAGGGAGCGTATATGACGGTGGGACCAGGTGCGTACCGGCCATCGAATCCATCAGATGCGCGTGATGCCACATGTCGAGGTACTCAGCATAGAGAAAGTCAACTTTTAGATACGGCTGCCGATGATTCCCGGTACCGCGTCCCGGTGACGTCAGCGGATAGTCCGTTGAAAGTGTGGGCGACAGGTCAATGGCTCGCTTGTTTCTGCAGGATTCAATCAACCGCTTTGGCAATTCGCCGCCAACGATCGACAACGCCCGACCTTCGCCATACGGACCTTCCTTGTGTTTCGGACCAAGGAGACAATAAAAGGCTCCGGTCGCAGGCAAGGCTCCCAGATTCGTGGCTCCTTCCGTCCAGATCATGCCGTGCTTCAGCCCCGCGTAGTGCGTCGGTTCACCAAGAGTCGGCAGTGGTCCCATGCTGGCGCTGTCCGTGCCAAGTGTCATCACGTTGCGCGTCGCAATAAAGTCCATGCATTCCGGATCCGGATCCGGATAACCGGGAGATTTTCGGTCCAGAATGTCGGCAATGTAGCGGCGGCCTTCCGGCAGTGGACGGTAGTAGTGGTCCGAGTAGTCGCTGCGAAACAAAACCACGTCGCCGAATCGCAGCCTGCGGTGTCGCTGTTCAAATCTTTCGATGTGCTGCGATCGGACCAGCGGGCTGGATCCATTCGACGCCTGATCCAGGAGGTCACGGACATCGACGATGCAGGCTTCGCCACCAAATTGCCACGGTTCAATCCGGTCGATCCAGGCCAGACCCAACGGACCAGACTTTTCACGGTTGAGCTCCGGTCGGGCAACGGAATGCGGCGGCACGTCCAGTTGCGTGCCCGTATTTCCATCAATCAGCAACACGTCGACGTTGTACGCGGAATCAAGACCGATGCGACGCTGATGCGTGATCTGGAATCGCGGAAACGGATAGGATGGCCACGTGCAGGGATACTCCGGTGCAATCAGCAGCGAATGATCAATGAAGCGCGGTTCATCGGCAACCAACCGAAACTGGCTGAGGACCGTGCACACAAAACCAACCACGCAGGCGTGAAAAAGCCGGCTGATCATCGATCGCCACTGAACGGTTCCGCGTCGCATGGTCTGATCCTTACTTGTTCGGCGCATCTGAGTCATCGCTGGCTTCCTGTCGACATCGCCCGCCGGCATCATCATGTCCTGAATCCAGTTGCGTGATCGTCTCGTCTGCGTTGAGATGAATTGAGATTGTTGCACAGAGCATCATGCACTGTCTGACCGCTGATTCGCAATCGAGCAGTTCGGGAATAGCCTGCTCGGTGCCCAAATCGGGAAATCCCATGACACGTGCACGAACGATAAAGTAAACCGCACGTTCAAGGGAGGGCCGAACTGCTTTGCCGGCGCTGGACATTGCATTCCGTGGCACGATACTTGAAGCTGACGTGCCGACAATTCCGGAGTGAGTGTTCGACGACACGCCCGGTCCCGGATCCAATCGTCTAACGGAACGCAACAGAACGCAGAGGTAGATTTGATGACAATGCCCGCGGACATTCGAACTTCACGTGCCTGCCGCATGCTGATCGCGGTGCTGCTGACAATCTGCAGTTCTCTTTCGCTCAGGGCGGCCGATCCGCTGACCTGGTCGAAGCATATCGTGATGGAACTGGGCCATTGCAACACCGCCGTCGCCCTGGATGCCAATGGGGACAGACCGCTCGATGTGATCGCGAGCTTTAACGGAAAGGTCAGTCTGTTCATCGCTCCGGGCTGGCAGAAAGAAATTGTTCTGCATCGCTTCGCTGGTGGAGGCGCGTGTATTCACAGTGCCGTGATCGATGTGGACGGTGATGGTGATATGGATTGGGCAGGAACACTTGCGAGTGGCCATCCGTTTTGGCTTGAGAATCCTGGAAAAGAATTCGCTCAAAAGGGGGCGTGGACTCCGGGAGTGATCGATCACGAAATCACTGCCATTCATTGTCTGACGGCATCCGACGTCAACAATGACGGACGCGACGACTTGATCATTAACAATTTTGACCCGGACCAGGGGATCGGCGATTCCATGGCGTGGTTCAGTATCCCCATGAACCCGCGTGAGGCAAAACAATGGGACCGCCACGTCTTCGCTGACAAGGATGCCCGCGGCGGCAGTCATTACATGGGAGCCGGCGATATCGACGGAGATGGCTGGAAGGAGATCGCGGTCGGAGCGAAAGGCAACCCGTTCGCTGACGGCAACTGGTTCGCCTTTTGGAAGAATCCCGGTGCCGGCAGGTTAACGGGCGCCTGGGAAAAAGTGATGCTCGCAGAAAACCAAACGGGAGCCACAAACATTCTGCCGGCCGATGTGAACGGTGACGGCAGGATCGACTGGCTGGCAACACGCGGACATGGCGTTGGGGTCCTCTGGTTTGAAAACCCGAGCTGGAAGATGCACGACATCGACACTGAACTTGAATTTCCGCACGACCTGACGGTTGCCGATCATGACCAGGACGGCGATGTCGACGCAGCCACCTGCGGTTACGGAAGTGAACGTGTGATGTGGTATGAAAATGACGGCACGGGAAACTTCACCTCTCACGCACTCGACAGTGCCCAGCAGAGTTATGACCTGAGATCCGTCGATATGGATCGTGACGGAGATCTGGATCTCCTCAACGCCGGACGCGGCTCCAACAACGTCGTCTGGTATGAGAATCCACTGAAGTGACCGTAGATTTGCTTACGATTCGCCAGCAGCACCGCGCTGCTGGAGCTGACGGGACTGGTGCCAGGAGCCGTCCCTCCGTTCGGCAGACCTGTATTGGCGTTCCCGCTGTACATTGACGAAGGTCTGCAGAAAAACGCTCGTATTGCATTCAATGCCGGGATGCTGACACGTTCGTTAATTCTCTCCGGTACTGACTACTTTCTCGTGGCCGCAGGTCATCCGGGCAGGTTTGCTCAGCAGTGAAGGATCAACTTTCTTCAACATTGTCAAAGGTATCATGCATTGTTCTAATGGATAGCCCCGCCCAGACCTCCCGCCGAAAGAATACGCGACCATGTTTCATCGTCGTGAGCTTCTGCAAATCGGATGTTCTTCCTTTTTTGGACTCGGGTTAACCGGTGTCCTGCAGCAGCAGGCGTTGGCAACTGCTGAGACGCGGCGCGCCAAGTCTGTCGTCCTGATCTTTTTGACAGGTGGCGGCAGTCATATCGATATGTTCGATCCGAAACCGGAAGCGTCTGAGGTCAAAGGCGAATTCGAACCGATCGCGACTGTACTGCCTGGCGTTCAGTTTTCAGACAGGATGCCCGAGCTGGCGAAACGGGCCGGCCAGCTGTCGATTGTCCGCTCCATGGCACACGGAGACAATCGACATTTGTCGGGTTCGCACAATACGTTGACCGGCGCAGTCCAGCCTTTCCGCGGATCCTCGAACGAAGACAAATCACTCAACCGCGGCGACTGGCCCTCATACGGTGCAACACATTCGCGTCTCAGTCCTCGAACTGACGGTTTGCCGAGCCAGGTCACTTTGCCGAACGCGTTAATCGAAGGGCCCCTGGTCTGGCCCGGTCAGCATGCAGGATTTCTCGGCGCAAGGTACGACCCGTTTGTGTTGCAGGACGATCCGAACGACGCTGATTACAAAGTGCGAGGCCTGTCGTTGGTCGACGGCCTGAGTGTGACACGTCTGGAGAATCGCCGCTCCCTGCTGGACACGATCAATCGTCAGCACGATTCCCTGAATGCGTCACAATCCAGCGTTCGATTCGGCAACGAACGAGAGCGAGCCTTCTCGATGTTGACGTCGGCAGGCCTGCGCGACGCCCTTGACATTGATGCGGAATCCGCGACAACGCGCGAACGCTATGGACGGCATCAATACGGCCAGACTCTTTTGCTCGCACGGCGGCTGGTTGAACTGGAGATGCCAGTCATCCAATGCAACATGGGGCGCGTGCAGTCATGGGACACGCACGTTAATCACTTTCCCCGTCTCAAAACGATGCTGCCAGCGCTTGACACGGGCGTCAGTGCCTTACTGGATGATCTCGACGAGCGCGGGCTGATGGATCAAACACTCGTGGTCTGCGTGGGCGAATTCGGCCGTACGCCGACGATCTCACCGCTTCCCGGGCAAAAAGTGCCTGGCCGGCATCATTGGGCGTCCGTGTACACCGCCGTCTTTGCGGGCGGTGGAGTCAATGGTGGACAGGTCATCGGCAGGTCGGATCGCATCGGAGGCTCCTCACTGACTTCGCCGTACCATCCCAACGACATGGGTGCGACGATTTACAGCGCTTTGGGGATCAACCCTCATCAGACGGTGCCTGACCGCTTTCACCGCCCGCGACACCTCAATCAGGGTCAGGTGATGGATGTGTTGTACGGCGGCGCGGACGCTGAGCCGGGGTAATTCACGGGCGACGGCGGAACGCAGGACTGGTCTGAATCGCACGGTCGCAGGTTTTCGTGAACCGCGAAAGATTCCGCCAGTGCCAGCCGTCGGCAGAAACGGTTCTGCGATTGTCGGGCTTCGAGTCGTCCCCTTGCGGAAGCTCCTGATTCCTCTCCGGAATTCCCGTGATTCCGCTATTGGGGGGATGCTCACAATGTTTTCGACTGGGGATGACGGGGATTGAACCCGCCGCGGGCTCAATTCGAGATCGATGTCGCCGGCCGAAAGGCTGCTGACAGACTTTGGTAAATACTGAAATTGGACCAGGTGTTCTCCGACCAAAAGCGGCGATTGAGGTGTCCTTACAGCGTATTACGCTGATTTGTGGCCGCGGTGGAGGTTCAAGAGCCCATATTCCATTGCCCCCGTGAGCCATCACCCGCCACGACTTTTCAAAAACTGCTTCTACCTGGCTCTGACAAGCACGAGAGATTCGGGGTGTTCGCTGCACCAGTCGGCAAATCGCATTGGAGGGGGCGTTGCCAGAAACGGCAGGGCGGTGCCGGCGTATCGGCCACACAGCGCGTTCATCTGATTGGGCTTAAATGGATACCACATGCTCTCGGTCCTGCGGTCGTACAGAACAAACGTCTGGTCGTAGGTATAGCCGGTGGTGCCAAATGTAACGACGTCGCCATCAATCTCGCGTCCGTAGACCACGGACAGCCGGACCAGCGGTCACCAGCCGACCGTGACCGGTCTGCCGCCGACGACATCGTTGACCAACTCGTGCATGTGCATGATTTCGATGGGGTAAGCCTTTGCTTCTCCGTTGTGGACGTAACCAATGACCAGCGAATCATCGTAGATCTTTTGCCCCTGCAATTTGTCTTTGTCCTTGACCGCGACAAAGACCGGATCATCAATTGCTGCAATCCGATCCTTGCCGATTCCGTTGCCGTAGTTTTCGGGATCAAGTGGCGAGTCAGTGACATCGAACCATTCGCCCGAATCGGGGTCTTTCGGACCTCCTGTCCACAGACCCTCAGCCCAGAGCAGGTGCCGCCCATCTTCGGTCACGACATGATTCGCCGCGAATCCGGTTCGTGGCTGCAGGTCCGTGCCTGGCTTCAACCCGGTTGCCGATTCGGGCGCCGACGAGCCGAAACCAGCCGGGTGTGTGCGCACGTACTGGTTGACAGCCAGGTGAATGCAGCCAGCCACAGCGATCGCCACCAGTGCGACTCTGAACTTCCTGCCGATTGGTCGAGTGGTCAGTTTCATTGTGGATCTCGTTGCCGGACCTGACGGACACCAATGACACCGGCTGACACTGGCCTGATGCACGTGCCGGAAAATGGAGGGATTGGGTTTGCGGGGAGAAGGGAAAACTGTTGCGCTCCCCCGTATCAAACCATCGAGTTTTCACTCAAAGCGAAGGAGCGCAACAGTGG
>JBDOMX010000447.1:0-5221 GCA_039831615.1 Planctomycetaceae bacterium | reverse complement strand
TGAGTGAGAGGACCAACGTAAACGACGACGAGTCTGTGTCCAGCCTTACACTTCCTGCGAATGTGTCAGGATAGACACGAGATTTGTGCAACGGTGACTGAAATGAACGTCTGTGATCGCTCACTCACCAAAACAAGCGTCCGGTACGCCGTCGAATTCCTGGAACAACCACAGCGTGGATTATCGAGCAAGGTGCGAACTGTGTCAACGTGATCCAGAATGTGGGGTTTTCCCAGATGGACTGGATTCTCTGTATTGAAAGTGCCTAGACTTGCGAGCGGAGTCAGTAACATGCATTGGATGCCAGATTCAGATCAAACTGCCTGCGTTTCGCCGTTGTGTCCGGGTGTTAGACACGCGATGGCCTCTCGGTCCGGTCGACTGGTCGATCATCGACTCTTCGCCATCCTGCCAGTGCTGGCGTGGCTGGTATTGCTCGTCCCCGGCCTCGCTCAGAATGACTCGACGGCCGAGTCGTTCAACTGGACGCGTTATCGAACATCCCCCATCGATTTACTAATCGACAATGCGGATGTTTTCCGGCATGGGACAGCGGATCTGAACAGTGCCGAACAGGAAGCCTGGCAGAGTTTGCTCGACGAAGTGATTCGTCGGCGTCAGCAACTCAGAGATGAGGATCCGGAGCACGCCACCTCTCGCTGGGAAATGGCGTTTTACAGATTTGCCGATGTCCGACGGACTGCCTGGGAGAACGGAGCGCTGCAGATTCGGAAGCCTGAGGCGAAAAAAGACCCGTTCCGCCGTGCAGCAAAAGAAGCCACGGATGCTTCCGCGTCGCCGGCGTTGGAAGAGTATTCGATCATCACTGACATCCAGAATCACCCCAAAGATTTCGTGGGGAAACCTGTGGTTCTCCAGGGGGTCATGCAACGTCCGAATGACGAGGTCATGGGGCAATTGGGTCGCCGACGGCAACCGGAAGGGATCGTGCTGCATGTGGGAGAGCTCGTCTCATTCCATGGCGGAAACGGATCCATCGCGCAGGTACATACAACGGGCGTGGAACGGACCAGCGGGGAGAATCCAGGCATCAGTGCCTGGCCAGGCAACAGGAAATATCTGCCCGTGCTGGTGAAAGGATGGTTCGTCAAACTGAGGGATGGTCAGCGACCGTTGATCTACTGTGAATCCGTCCGCGAACTCAGTGTGCAGCCTCCGACGACCTTAATTCGCCGTTACGCGGTCTCGCAGCGACCGTTGCTGACCGAAGAATCCTGGCTCTACTACGAAACCATCAGCACGCTGGAGGCGATCAATGGTTTCAGGTCCGGCGAGGGCAGGAGGTTCTGGCAGGAATTTCCCGTAAAAAATCCTCCGGAAAGTCCTCGACAGACCGCGGAACGGTTTCTGAGGTCCCGGCTGTATGACCTTCTGGCGGAGATCGCGGCCAAGTATGAAGTGGATAAAGCGGACCTGGAAAGGAAACTGAAATCGTCAAAGATTTCAGACGAGAGATACGAGTCCGAATTGAAACGTCTGCGCTACCTGGTGAACCAAAGAATCAATCGCCACAGTGAGGCTCAGAAAGATCCGCGCCAGTTCGATACCTATGTCGATCTGTTCATGAATCCTGATGAGTGGCAGGGGCAGCTCGTAACATTGCGAGGTCACGTGCGGCACGTGGTCAGTTATCCGGCCACGCATCCGGACTTTCATCACCGTCGATTGCATGAACTCTGGCTGTTCACCGATGACTCACAAAACAATCCGGCCGTGATCATCACGCCCACACTTCCCGACGAATTTCCCGTCGACGCGGACCTGATCGATCACGTGAGTGTCACGGGCTGCGTCTTCAAGCAGTACGTTTATCGTGGTCAGGAGTCACGACGAATCGCTCCGCTCATCCTGGCTGACAGAATTACATGGTCCCCGTCCGACAGCCATCTCCGATCGTTGCAAAAAGAGGGACACATTGCGAAAGGTTCCCGGCTGGCGCAGCGAGCACAACTGGCAGGCTCGCAGGGACCCGGCGGGACGTTGGTCCTCGCGGCGTGCTTCCTGGCAACACTGACCATTATGGTCCTGTGGGGACGGGCCCAGCGAGACCGCCGCGAGCGACGAAACCTCATGAATCGTATTGCCGAAAAGCCCGTGTTTGAAACGTCGCTTGATGACAGCTACGCTCCGCGACTGTCAGAGTACACGTCCGGCTACGAACTGTAACAGCATGAACCCTCTGCGCCCGATTCTGTTGTCGCCGAAGGCGTTGCCACCAGTTTGAGGCAAAGCAGGGCAGTCACGTGAACACCATTCCAGCAATCACCGATCGCCCCGTTCGACTTGGCGTCCTCATCAGCGGGGGCGGGCGAACCATGGTGAACTTTGCCGACCGGATCCGGCAGGGCAGTTTCCGGGCCGAGATTTCGCTGGTGATCGCGAGCAAGTCTGAGTGTCTCGGTGTAGCTCGCGCACGCGAGGCGGGACTCGACTGCGAAACCATCGCACCTCAGAACTTCGATTCTGTGGCCAGGTTCAGTGAAGCAGTGTTCGAACGAATGCGTGAGCTCAATGTTGACCTTGTTGTGCTCGCAGGATTCCTGTGCCTCGTGAGAATCCCGGAGGATTTTGAATATCGGGTCCTGAATATTCATCCAGCGTTGATTCCGTCGTTCTGCGGCCACGGCTTTTATGGATCCCGGGTGCACCAGGCAGCGATCGAACGGGGAGTCCGTGTTTCAGGATGTACCGTTCATTTTGCCGACAATGAATATGATCATGGGCCAATACTGATTCAGCGTACCGTGTCGATTCCCGACGGGACCACGCCCGAAGAACTGGCCGAACTTGTTTTTGAGCAGGAATGCATTGCCTACCCGGAAGCAATTCAAAACGTCGTGTCCGGACGGCTGCAGATCGACGGGCAACGGACAATCATGCGGGACGTGCCATGATTTGTGGTCCCACCGAACTGGTCGACCACCGACGGTAACAACGGATCCCGTCGACGTTGACAGTCGTTTGCCATGTCGCATCGCGGACGTGAGAATATTTGGTCAGCCGCCGCAATTTCGGTCGCCAATCACTGAACAGGAGGAATGATGCCGGATCAATTTCTAAAGGATCTCCTGGCGACGCCTGGGACATCAGGCTTCGAACAGGATGTGCAGGAAGTCGTGCGTCAGTACGCGTCTCCGTTTACCGACGAGACCTGGACGGACGTGCATGGCAATGTACTTTGTACGGTCAATGAAACCGGCTCACCAAGAATTCTGCTGGATGCGCACTGCGATCAAATTGGGCTGATCGTGAAGCACATCGACGATAATGGATTTCTGCGAGTCAACGCGATCGGGGGCTGGGATATGCAAATCCTCCTCGGCCAAAAGATGCTGGTGCATACTCATGATGGTTCCATACCCGGTGTCATTGCTCGAAAACCGATCCATCTGCTCAAAGAAGCTGAACGGAAGAAAGTCCCGTCGATCGGCGAGTTGTGGATTGATATTGGCTGTGCGACCGAACAGGAAGCGGTCCAGATCGTCCGCATCGGTGATTCGGTGACACCCGAACCATGCCTCCGGGAGTTACGGAACGGTCGTCTTGCGGGAACAGCCATGGATGACCGCACGGGGGTCTGGGTTGTCTTTACGGCGTTGCGACTGATCCACGAAGCGAAACCCACGGCAGCGGTCACAGCAGTGTCGTCCGTACAGGAAGAGATTGGACTGCGTGGCGCTACGACCAGTTCCTACAACGTTAATCCTCATGTCGCAATTGCCGTGGACGTCACTCATGCAACCGATTGCCCCGGAATCGACCAGAATGAATTCGGCAAGATCGTTTTGGGTGGCGGGCCCGTGATTGTTCGCGGAGCAAACGCAAATCCACGCGTGGTGGAACTCCTGACCTCACGAGCGCAGGAAAACGACATTCCTTTTCAGATCAATGCCGTGGGTCGACCAGCCAGCAACGACGCCGCCACGATTCAGATCACACGTGGCGGCTGTGCCACGGGACTGGTGACAATTCCCAACCGCTACATGCACAGTCCCGTGGAAGTCGTGGAGGAATCCGATTTGCATCATGCTGCCAAACTGATCGCGGAGTTCTGCCTGTCCGTCGATGAGCACACCTCGTTTATTCCGTAATCTCGCCTGCATCTGCGGTCCCGCATGGCGCTCATTTCAGGACATGAACACCGTGCGAGGCTGGATACGTCGTCCCTGCCGGCGGATTTCCGCGAGCGCCAGCAGTTCCGTGCCGCATTCTGAGACCAGGGCAACGGGAGGATTCTTCTTCAGCATTTCTTCGTCCGCGGGCCGATCGGCCTTTAACAGTGCCTTCCGAAACCGCGACTTGTCAAGATCAAACGCCCCGCCTCTTCGGACCGTCGCCAGTTCTTCCGTCGAGCAGCGGTACTGTGAAATATGGCTCACGACACCGACGGCCGGCAGGATAGCGTCTTCAAGATTTCCATCGGTGAGTGCGTCAGGATTCACGGAATCGGCAGCCCTGAAGTCGCCGATTTCTGTTCGTTCCAGTGCCGTCATGAGGCCACCCGTGCCCAGACGCTCGCCCAAATCCCGCGCGATGGATCTGATGTAGGTTCCCGACCCGCAGCGAATTCTGACAGTGAGATCCGGCCACTGGAACGCAAGGACTTCGATGGAATCGATGCGCACCGGACGCGCCCGCAGGGCAACGTCCTCTCCCTGTCGAGCCAGCGCGTAGGCTCGCTGACCATCAACCTTGACAGCCGAATACGCAGGTGGTGTTTGTTCGATAACCCCACAAAAGTCTCGCAGGGTGGACGCAATTTGCGGCAGGATGACCGGTTCTGGCACGGGCACACATTCGATTTCACCAGTGCTGTCGTCGGTATCGCTGCGGACACCGAGCCGAAAAGCGGCCTGGTAGGTTTTCGGGGCCTGCTGCAGGATTGACACCAGCCGGGTGGCCGGGCCCACACAGACCAGCAGTACCCCCGTGGCCATGGGGTCCAGCGTTCCGGCGTGCCCAACCTTATTTGGTCGGACCAGTCGCTGCACAATGTTTACGACATCGCGGGATGTGACTCCGGCCGGCTTGTAAAGGTTCATGACGCCAAACCGGCGCTGCTGCGGGTGGGAATTCATTGGCTGCGACACGTCAACATTGCCGAATTGTGCAGAAGGATGGTCATGGTTCCGGGGTGTTGCGCCGCCGCGTTCGGCAATGCGCCCATCACCCGCACCTACAGTCCCGGATCGGTTTTCTT
>JBDOMX010000029.1:0-5222 GCA_039831615.1 Planctomycetaceae bacterium | reverse complement strand
GAACATATCAACAAATGCATGGTCAAATCCGTGATGGCCATCGACGTAAACGAAATCCGCTGAGATTCGTTCTGCCAATAATTGGGGCAAGGCCAATTCACTTGGCAGATGCATGTGGGAATGTCGGTGCGACAGGCTGGAGTCGGCGATGGCTCGTACCGTCGCTCGACGGGCTGAATCGAACTTAAAGTAGGGATCGATCGATATGATTCGTCCTCTACCGTTTTCCTCAAGCGCGGAGAGAATGGTCAACGCAGAGGCTCCATATGCCATACCAATTTCAATAACGATATCAGCGGGATGTTGCAACAAATAGCGATACATGGCCACACATTCCGCCGGCGATGACACCGATGTGACGTCTCGTTTCGACCCGTCGTCCAGCGTGACAAGTCCGGTTCGAAAGATTGATCTGAGAATCGAATTCGGGGGCAAATCCTCTTCTTGATATGACGCCATATTCTCACTTCACCAGTAAACTCAGTTGAGGCGACCGTTCACGATACGAGCGAGGACGAAGCGGCGTGATTCTCGTTTGAAGGTCATTCAGAGAGAGCGTGACAGTCGACCGGATGATCGTATTGTGCTCCACTCACTCTTCATGCATTTGGTCCGTGCTTGTCAACGACGAAGCTCTACGATCAGTGACCCCGGGTTCTCATTCCCCAGTGTGATGTGATCGTAGTCGCGTGGTGCAACTCCGTGTTCGGCAGAATAATCGTAGATGTTACGGAATCCAGATTGCTCAGCGAACACACGCATGTTATCGAAGCAGTACGCATACTTGTGCTGTCCGTCACAGTAAATGTAATTGATCGCCTGACTAACAGGATCTTCGAAGTCGCGCGGCCAGCGAGATTCGGCTCGCCCGGCTACGATGTCAAGACATCGCTCGAAACCAGGAACGGCCAATCGGACAACACCGTCATCTGCAATCACACGGTACATTTCCTTCAAGACACGTATGGCATCTTCGGGAAACAGGTGCTCAAGCGTGTGGCAGCAATAGATTAACCTGGCGCTCCTGTCCTGAAACGGCAATCGATTTCGCAGGTCCAGCCATATGTCCTTTTTACGTGCGATATTCCCGTCGACGTTGATCATGCCTTCACGGTAATCGTCGCCACTGCCCAGGTGAAGATACAACTTCTTCTTCCCTCGGTGCATGATCCGTGCAAGGACCGTGTTCGGCATGACGAGACACCGGTTGGCCCCAAAATAAACGTCTTTGATCGTTTGCTTCAACATGTGTCAGGACCAGATCTCGACTGATGAATACCGATGGTGGACGTCACGAAGTGAGGTCGCCTGAGCTTAACAAGCCTGTCTTTGATCGATGGCAGATTCGTATAACCTGCTGAGTCTGTGCACAACTGTGGACCAGGTGAGGTTTTGTTCAACGAAGATCGCACCACGATTTCCGGACATCGCACGCGACTGATTTAGCAACTCTCGCATCGCCCCTGCAATTTCTTCGACGTCAGATCCAACGACGCGACCCGCACCCGCTTTGTCAACATAAAGTCCTGAAGCAACTCCCGTCGTTGTCACAACCGGGCATCCGTACGCCATGGCCTCCACGACGGACAAGCCGAAGTTCTCGTGATCCGATGGATGCACGAACAGTCGAGCTTCCGAATAGGCTTTCGCCTTGGCGGAACCAGTAATGAATCCAGTGAATACACAGCGATCATCAACACAGTGTTCCAGCGCAAGCTGTTGCAGACCTGAGAGTGCGCCGGCATCATTTCCAGCAATAACAAGTCGTAGATCAGCAAAATCATCAACAAGGGAGGCGAACGCCCGAATCGCCAAATCCAGGCGTTTGATTGGATGGATGCGGGACAAACACAAAACAAAGGGAGAATGTGCGACCGCGGGAAGATCATCACGGAATCGACCAGTTGAGGCATCAAGCACCTCGGTTCCATGGGGAACAATCTCTGTGCGGACGCCGGGGAACTGCTGGTGGATCGGTTCCTGTTCTTTTTCTGAGGTCACGTGCACAAACGCGGCACTGCGCAATGTCCGCCTCAGAAATGCGGTGATGTATGCGCGTTTGAGCACTGCATGTCCGCGTTTGAGGCATCCAAAATCCAACGCCCCGGCCGGTCGGACCACGTAAGGAACACCGTACCTTTCGGCAAGGCGAGCCGCAGTTTGAGTAATATGCGAGAAAACGCCGTGCACATGAATAATATCGGGCTTCTGACGGGAACGAAGGCGGGCATTCAGTATCCGGGCTGCCGCTGGTGACCAGGAATACCTTGACCAGGGTCGGCGTCGTCCCAGGGACGAGGCGAGCTGAACGGGAACCTTCTGGCAGAGTGCCTCGGACATGACCGATTCGCGGTAACTGGTATCGTCGCGCCACTCCAGGCCCGATTGAGCATTCGTGGCCAGCACGGTCGGCTCCAGCCCAACCTGTTCCTGCACCCGCACGAGCTCACGAATGGCATGACTCGGACCGCCAGATTTAGGGTCCATGCTGTGAATGACGTGAAGCACCTTCATAGAACTTCGGTGCCTCGAACGAACGCGGCGCCCACTTGCATCGGATAGTTTTCAGACACAACGAACTTCCCGCTCCGTGAAGCAGGTCTTGGAAATCTGGATGGGAAGCTCACCACCATTGTGTTGATACCGGAATTCCCGGAACCGTCCGCGGGTTACGATCGATAAGTCTGGGCTCGTGACGGTTTGTACGCGAAGGCAAGTTTTCCTTTGAGCATGGGTCTTTCAACGATCGCATAAAGCATCCATGCCGGGACCAGAGAAACGAAGAAACATACGGGCACGGTAACGAACACCGTTCCCAACACAGTGTGGATACCTATGTCCCAAATTAAGCGACTCAGGACAAGACAGACCGGCCAATGGACAAGATAGAGGCTGTACGAGATAACACCTGCATTAGCCAATGGTTGCAGGGCTCTTACCGAACAGATTCGTGCGTCAATCCGGCGCAGAACCAGAAGAAGAAAACTAAAACCGGCGCATATTCCCAATTCGAAAACTCGTTTGGGTCTGCGATCAAACCACCGTTCCGGATCAAGATTCCAATGATGTACAACTGCGATCAGAACAATCAAGAGCATTCCTGCTGCGACAACTGTCTTTGACGTCTGCGATCCGTGAACGAGCACAGCGTAAACCGCGACGCCCATCGCAAACTGAATCCATCGTCCATCAAAACATGTGCCTCGCCACATGTTGCTGACCCCGAAAAAATTCTCGATCAGCAGGATTGCTGTCGCCACCAGTGTGACCGCAGCAACTCCCCAAAGGAAATTTCTTCGTCCGGCAACCATCAGCAATGTGCAGATTCCATAAAATTGGACTTCATAGCACAACGTCCAGCCCACACGTGTCACGACGAGCGGCTCGTGGCCGAGCATCGGACTCGACCACGTTTCCGTAAGCAACAGGTTGCCCACCCAATTAGCGGCAGTCAACTCGCTGATTGTGAATGATTTCGGCCCAGCGAATGTCGGTGCCAGATGCTCCGCCATGAGACCGCCGATGCACATCACCGCGAGCCATGTGAGGTATGGCGGAAAGATTCGGTAGACACGGCGAAAAGCGAATACTCGGCAGGGAGTTGGTGACTTCCTAAATGCACCTTCAGCTGCCGCCGCAATACAGTACCCGCTGATCACGAAGAACAACTGGACGCCGTGTTCAAGAAGGCCCGTCGCTTCCATCACAGGGAAGTGAACCGAACTGTAGGAGCGATAAGAGCTGGTCGCATGAAAAACAAGAACTGCGAGTGCGGCCAACCCCCGCCAGTGATCAAGGCTGTGGTAGCGCGGATCAAATGGTGCTGCACATTCAGCATCGCCTGGTTTGAAAACAGCAACATCACGATCACACGCCACGGGTCCCACCGGCGAATATTCAGCATCTCGTGCCATCTAGCTGTTGAGCCGCTGCGGTTGAGCAAGATTCGGAAGCCGAGCCAACAGCGTCACCGACATTCCGAAGACAAGCGAGTTGGAAGTTGTCCCAAGAAGCGTGCTGGATTCCGCCATGCCATGAATCAGCAGGCCGAATGTGCAACCCAGTGTCAGCCAGGCCAGTGAACGCATGTGACGGCTCCAGTGCTTCTGCAACCGCAGCGTCTTAATCCCCGATCTGATCACTGCGACGATGCAGACAAAGAAGAACGTTGCACCAATGAGACCCGTTTCGAGTAATACCTGCAAATAGATATTCATCACTGACAACGACCGACCTCTGGCGTTCCACCACCCAATTCCCTGAATGGGGTGCTCACTCCATCTCTCGAGCGTAAGGCGCCAGACTTGAGACCGGGTATCCTTGAACAGCTCTCGCGACAGACGAATAGTATCGGCGTCACGGATACTTGCGGGGTAGAGCGTTCCGCCATCAAAGTGTTCAGTCGATATCATCATGTAGAGTGTGGCAAAGAAACCAGCGGCCAACAGCGACAGTACGATTAACTCGACTTTGCCACGCATAAATCCCAGTAACACCAGACTGGATCCCAGTGCCGCCATCACAAAAGCACCCCGACTTCCTGTCTGAACGATGATCCACGCCATCATCGCAGTGCAGATCAGCAAAACAAATTGGCGCCGGCGATCCGTCTCGATAGTGGCCAATGACAGGATGAGGATAATGAAAACTGCCCCAGCCTGACCCAGGCTGTTCGCATTCATTCCAAACGGAGCGAGTCGGCCAAACACATGGGATTGTTCGGGATGGAGAACCGACTCTGCAAAGATTACCAATCCACCACATGTTCCCGCGACCGCAATGATGCGAAGTCCTTTTCGGAGTTCATTCAGAGACGAGAGCGAAGTGGCGAGCAACACACCGGCACAAAACGCGGCCAGAAACATTCCCTTGTTCAGCAACCCCAACGTAGGAGAGGTACTCCAAAACGCCCCGCATACGAAGATGACGGAGAACGCCAGGAGCAGGCGAACAGACCTGCCAATCCTGTTCCATTGAAATCCCCGTGTGCCGATGATTACGGCCAAAACCGAAAGGCCGATACGCGCCCATTTGAGCCCGTACGAGAACTCACTCGCATCCGATCGGGTAGTGATCGGAGCCAGCAGCAAGAATGCTGCCGCAATTACGAACAGAATGCGACTGTGCGAGCTGACGGGGGCCGATTCGCTGACTCTGGACGTGGCCCGATAAGGACGATGAGGTGCGCCAGCCGACATTCGCTGACTCACTGAATTGCTCCT
>JBDOMX010000727.1:0-5223 GCA_039831615.1 Planctomycetaceae bacterium | reverse complement strand
GAACGAACCGAGTTCTACAAGCAAAGAATACTCAACGAACAGCAATCCCTCTATCCAATCGCTACCTGAATCCCTACTGCGGATCGCCGATCACACCCCCCGGGAGAAGGAAGCACCTGTTTCTTTCGGTTTTTGAATCCAGCCCCATGAACCGATACCTCCGCATCCCGGGAGTCCCGTGTATGCGCACTTTAAGAATTTTAACGGTATCCATTTCGGTGCTAATGTCAACGTAGCCGGAACTCGTCACGCCGACTGCCGACTGGCGAGAAAGGTATTCTTTTTTGGATTTGATTTACTGGCAAACACGGTTGGCACCTTGCTCGCAGTGTTGGAGTGCCTGAGTTCTTTGGTCCAGTGCTAATGAGAGTCAGGTTTGTAGGGACGTGTGCTGCTGGAACGGAAGCTGAGGCATAGCCGAAGCTGGAGTGGAAGCAGCACACGTCCGCGCGAACTCCGCTGGAGTCACGTAACCCAGCGAACTGTGGGGACGATACTCGTTGTAAGCAACCCGCCAGGCCGTCCCCAGTGCCTGAGCGGATTGCACATCATCAAAGACTTCGCAGCCAGGCATCTCGTCCCTCAGCCGACTGTTGAAACTTTCTGCGTAACCATTTTCCCAGGGACTGCCGGGCGAAATATACAACGGGCCGACATCCGAATGAGCGAGCCATTGACGAAGCCCGGACGCGATGAACTCCGGGCCATTGTCCGACCGGATGTGATCAGGAATCCCATGAGCAATAAACAATCCACGCAGCACGTCCATAACATCGTCATGCCGAATTCGGCGCGACACTTTCAAAGCCAAACACTCCCGAGTGTATTCGTCGATAATCGCCAGCCACTTCAGGGAAGAACGAGAACTCGTGCTGTCGAAGACGAAATCCCATGCCCAGACGTGGTTTCGTCGTTCGGCACGATGCCGAATGCAGCCCTGATCACTGTTACCCAAACGACGCTTCTTCTTCGGTTTGCGAGCCACTTTCAGACCCTCACGACGCCAAAGCCGATACGCTCGATCAAAGCCAATGCGATGCCCTTCACGCTGCAGCAACTTCGCGATCCGACGATACCCAAACCGTGGATGCTCACGAACCAATTCCAGCATCCGTGCAATCACACGAGGCTCATCGTCCGCTCGCTTCGCTTCATATCGCTGAGAACTGCGATGCTGAGACGTCACAGAACATGCCCGCCGTTCACTCACGACAAACTCTGACTGCAGATGCGTCACCGCCTCACGTTTGCGAGAAGGGCTTACCAGTTTCCCGACGCCAATTCCTTTAACATAGCCTTGTCGAGTTCTGCCTCGGCCAGCAGCTTCTTCAGCCGGGCATTCTCCACCTCAAGCTCTTTCAGACGTTTCGCCTCCTCGGCCTTCATGCCACCGTATTTACTCTTCCAGCGGTAGTACGTCTGTTCACTGACCGCCAGAACCTGAACCACTTCCGCAACTGTTTTACCCGCACCCAGCATCGTCTCTGCATCGCGAAGCTTCTTCACGATCTGCTCTGCTGAATGGTGTTTGCGTTTTCTTGACATCGAATCTCCTTGCCATAATCGGCTGCGAGACTCTCATTTCTTCTGGACCATTTCAACCAAGGCATTCCAGTGTCACCTCTCCGTAAGACTGGGAAATATTCAGACGTCGTCTGCACTGCACAATGCCTGAAACTTCTGCCCGTTTATTTTGAGGAACACCATGATGCTGCGATTTGCCAACCGCCGTTTGTTTCTGCGAGACACTTTACTTGTCACTGCTGGTGCATGTGCGGGAATGGTGGCGCCTGGTCTGTTACGAAACGAACTGGCAGGTCCGGTGCAGGCGAACGAAAATGTCGCTGCCGGGACTGCACAGGATGTCGAGAAGAGGCTGCGCGAACTCGGCATCGAACTGCCGCCACAGGCGAAACCAGTGGCCGTGTACGTCCCGTCTGTGGTGACCGGTAACCTGCTGTTCACCGCCGGACATATTCCCCGTGAGCTGACCGGTGAACTGGTGACTGGACGGATTGGCGCCGACCTGACGCTGCAGCAGGGGGCCGCTGCGGCACGCCTTGTCGCGTTGCACATCTTAAGAACCGTGCGGACGGCGCTCGGAACTCTGAATCGAGTTTCGCGTCTGGTTAAAGTGACCGGCATGGTGAACTGCACGTCGGACTTCACTCAGCAGTCGCAGGTCGTGAATGGCTTCAGCGAGCTGATGATTGAAGTCTTCGGCGCTGAGGCGGGCACCGCCGCGCGCAGTGCCGTCGGCATGGGGTCGCTCCCGCTCAACGTGCCGATCGAAATCGAAGCGATCTTCGAGATTCTTCCGGAACGGACGTAAGGTGCACCGTGAGATGGTGGTGCAGATGGATGCCGCTGTCATGAAGCGGAATGTTTCCCTCCTCCTCGTTCCCAGGCTCCAGCCCTGGGAACGCATCTCCCCGAAGCTCCACTTCGGCGTGTATCAAACGACTCTCAATCGCTCTCAATCCCCGGTATGCTGTGTGCGATCAACAGAACTCGCTGACGAGATATACGTACCGGAGACGACGATTGACCGCGCGGGACGGGGTTGGCCGTTAGGTTCTGCATGACGGGTCTCACGGCGGACCACAATGCTGAGCTTCGCGGATAGTCCCTCATCCGCCCTGTCGGGCACCTTCTCCCGCCTCCGGGAGAAGGACGGTTGCGGGCTGCCACCTGCCGGTTCGACAATTCCACCTGGGGATGCACACGTCATCGTTCTCAGGTTGAGACGTCTTCGCTGCTGCTGTTTCGGTTTCGATACAGGGAAGGATCGACGACGGAGGCCATGGCGGCAAGGTCGAGTTCCTGCTTCAGGAAGCCGGCGACGGAGGCGGCAGCTGTCTCCGGCTCCCGGACCACCCTGCAATAATCGATTTCCAGTAACTCAAGATGGGATTGGCGGGGAAACCATGCGCTCAGGGAAACCAGGTGCCTCTCGAAATGGGTGCGGATTTCCGGGGCTGCGTGTGCGTTGGAATCAGCAGCCAGCATCCGGTGTTGCGAGCGGAGAACCTCATCCAGATCTCTACGCATAAACACGACGCGATACTGCAGGTCCGTCGGTAATTCGTACAGCAGCAGCGAAATGACTTTCAGCGCGTGCCCTTCGGCCTCGGCGAGCCAGGTATTGTCAGATTCCAGAGACTTAACGCGGCGGTCCTCGAGGTACCCCCGCGGATTGTGTGTGTCGGGAGCGCGGATCTCATCGGACATGATCGGCATGCCGCCCGCCGCCAGCATCTGCATCATCAGTGATGTGCCTGAGCGCGGCAGCCCCGAGACGATTGAAATCATGACCTGGTCCGATCAGGAAACAGCACAGCCATCAAAAACTGACCTTCATCCATCGTCCAAAGAACAGCCCGAACACCATCGTGAGCACCACGAAGACGATCGGCCACGGCACGTCCATTCCGGCCACGAACAGCTGACGACGCGGATAATGGACGTCAATCCGGTGGACGGGACTCGCGGATGGAATGGGTGGCTCACACGGGTGCAGCACTTCGTTCCAGAGTCCGACCTGCACACGGCTGTCCGAGAGTTTCTGCATGCGGGTGTCGACCACTATTTCTTTTCGAACCGGGACATCCTGGTCCCCGACCTCGACCCATGCGGGCCCGGTGGCCTGAGCCCGTAATCGCCAGTTGATTTGATTCAAAGTGGGAACGCGGAGACCATCCGTGCGGTCATCCAGCCCGTCCGACGCAACCAGCTTGATCTCCCGATCCATGATGGCAAATCCATCCGCGAATTCGGCGGTGACGAGCACAGGCTCCCCGACGAAAAAGGGGCGATGTTCGTACCAGCAGGACAGCTGAATCAACAGCAGGATACTGGGGATCAAACCAATGGCGACCGGTTTGAGCAGATTTGTGAAGTAGCTTGCGTTCGCCGCGGCAAGCCGAGGAAACGCGGTCAGACTCACGATGATATCATGACGGAAGAGCAGCAACTCCAGGGCCCGGGCCAGCATTCGCCCTTTGCTGTACTTGAGCGCCCGCTGATCGGAGAAGATTCGAAACACCAGCACGAACAGCGCTGCGGAAATGCAGGAAACGGTCAGCATCCCAGGCCAGCCGTTTTCCCCGCGAAACGGCAACAGTAACAGATCGCAGAGCGTATTCAGGACTGCGTTGACGTACTGCATGTTTGCTGGAAACTGTTACGAGGAGGCACCGCGGACCTGAGCCGCAGACTGTGCGCTGATATGGGCTGACCGGTGTGACACCGAATGCAGCGGCAGTCTAATCGATGTACCCCAGTCCCTGCAGACGTTTCCGGACTTCTGCTTCGGATTCAACGTTCTCTGTTTCGGCAGCCGCCTTTTCCAGCACGTGCGTAATGAACTCGTCGACGGTCGAATAACCGGCCGCGGCAGAAGTCTTCGTCAAACGCTCGTACAGATCCGGGGCGAGCTTCACTTTTGGTCCGAACATGATGGCCTCGTAAAACAGTCGATGGCGGCGCGACGACTGGTCGCAGCCGTTACCATGGCTTTTCCGTGAATGCTGCACAAGTCTCCGGAGTTCTCCGGTTCCGTCGTGGATCGAATCACAGCAGATTCCTGCCCGTCATGGCGTCGGGGACGTTGACGCCGAATCCTGAAAGAATCGTGGGGGCCAGGTCGGTGAGGTCCGGATCGTCGAGCTGCAACGGCCGATTGCTCAGCAAAACGCCCGGCACCAGACGCGAATCGACACAGTGATCGCCACTCCAAACGTCCGTGTTGTCCAACAGATGCTCTTTCGGAAATCCACCGAGCACGGTGTCCCAGGATGCACGATAATTGTCATTGTAGGCCACGATCAGGTCGGGCGCGTCCTGCAGATACGGACCTTCGTAAATCTCTTCGGCGCGATAGACGTTTGCCACGACCTGCTCGCCGTTGACGGGATCACGGACGTTCTTCAGTCGAGTGATCAACTCCTGCATCAACTCATCGGCCTGTCGCCCGGCGGTGACAATTCCTTTGGCTTCGCGTCCTGCTCGATTGAGATACAGACCGTTGATGCCCAATCCGTACGCCCTGGTTCCGCTCCAGTCGACATCGAGTAAAAAGCTGGTTGCGCCCCGCGTCGCACGATTTTTCGGACGGACGTACCCATTGTCCATCAACCACGAATTCAAATTAAACTGCCGTCGAAACGATGTGAAACCGTGGTCAGACATCACCAGCAGCAGTGTCCGGTCATCGACCTGTTC
>JBDOMX010001079.1:0-5234 GCA_039831615.1 Planctomycetaceae bacterium | reverse complement strand
GGTTGTCATCCACGCGATCTGCCGACACTCCCAGCAGGTCCGGCAGGGCAGTGGTCGGATACCACTGCTCAGCGATATACAGTTCGCTGGACGGATCACACAGTCGAGCGACCACTAGAATCAATGCACTGCGCCACCACGCCACGTATTCGCGGCCGCTCGACATGATGCCCTTGAGAAATTGATCGAGCTGCAGTTCTCGAACGAGTTCCAAAGCCAGCCATGGGCCACCGAATTGATGCTTGTTTTCCACACGGACTGCTGCGGAATTGACTTCCACCCAGTGCGGTTCGACGGGAGTATCGTCCTGCGGCTGATCGAACAAGGCCAACTGCCGCGGTCCACGTTTTGCGGTCGCTTCCTTCGCGGGTGATTCATCTGCTGTGCGAGCGGCCTGCTCCACACCCAACCGTCCCGCTTCGTCGAGTTTCCCCAGCCATGCCACGATTCGTTGCCGCGGGCCCATGTCGGTGCGATGCGATTCAACCAACGCCCAGTAGGCTCGACGAGTTCCATTCTCATGCTGAAAGTACTGACGAATGAACATGATCAGGGATGCTACCGGCCCGCTTCATTCCGGCCAGACCAAACCCTCTCACTACAACGTCATTCAGATTTCAAACATTCGCGTCTTGCATTCCAACGTTCAAAAATGTTGAAAACAATTTCTTGCCAATCCCATTTTTCGCCACTGCTGGGGAACTTGGGGTAGCGGAGCCAATAGACTCCCGGACCTCACGGCCTGCAAATACCTGTTTGTTCTCATGAGATCCTGAGGAACGCGCGCCTTGCACACCTCTACGACGGGTGACAATGTTCAACCGCCGGAGATGATCACAGAGTGGGTCGACCTGTTGGATCCTGCGTACAACTGCACGTGATGACGGCCATCATGATGTTAACGGCAATCGTTGCTATTATTCCATGATGGGCGGGAGACTGGCTCTTCGTGATTTTCGTTGACAATTACCAGCGTCGGTTCGGCCGGTTGAGAATGTGCCACATGCTGAGCGACTCATCATTGGACGAGTTGCACGCATTTGCCAGCCGACTGCAGATTCCTCGATCGTGGTTTCACAACGCAACTGCGCCACACTATTACGTTAGCAAAAGCAAACGCGCCGAAGCAATATGCCTCGGGGCATCAAAACTTCGGATTCGGGAAGACCGTTTGGAATGGCGGCGCGTCGTAGCATCTGCGCGATTACTCAAGTCGACTGCAGCGTGGGAATCTGGCGCAGGTCAACGGACCGTTCAGTCCGACGGTCACGACACGGCCGCACTTTCGGCTGACACCATTGCAGAGCTGAGCGCGGTTGACGTGTTCTTTGAAGGAATCAGGCACGAAATGGCAACCTGCGTCGGCATGAATAGAGACGCTGTTCACAAACAGCTGGTCGGTTTTTCAGAAGCACACGGTTGGGCATGGGAACCGATCGAGTCAGATGGAATGCGGGGGCATCTGAAGCGAGGCGCGTCGATCGTGCGGATAGATATTCTTGCTGAAGGAATCGCGTTGCATTCGGCACTCAGATCCGAAGTCGTGATGACCGCCTATTAGAGACGTTCTGAGGATCATTGATCGAGTTCCACTGTAGTCCTGACGCACATCGGAAATCATGGGGACATCCGCTGGTGGACAGTCGCAACGGCAACCGGCAGCCCGTCACCTTCCTTCGATGCATTAGAGCAGTTTTCGAAAAGTCGTGGCGGATTCTGGCTCGCGGGAGCAATGGACAATGGGCTCTGGAACCACCGCCGCGGCCACAAATCAGCGTAATACGCTGTAGAGCAGTTTACGAATTGTCGTGAACCGTTCGGGCTCGTGGGAGTAGTCATTCTTTGGCGCTCTTGCTTCCCTCGCGGCCACGAGTCAGCGTAATACGCTGTAGCGAGGAGCGAAACATTGCGATTCATGACTACCCGCTCTATCCAGCGGATACACTGAAGTCGTGCACGGCCCCACTCAAACTGGCTTGCGAAACTGTGATCAATTGATTTGAATGTCCGTTGTTCGTGGCTCCTCTGATTGTTGACTGTGGATTATTCTGACCGCGTCTGCCGGATTACCGGCTGACTGCCACGCGCCGAACCACGCGAACCAACCGAGTCATGTGATAACGAACACTCTCACCTTTTTTTGAGTACATACGCATGACAACGCGAACTTTCGGGCACATTGTTTGCCGCATTGTCACATCGCTGTCCTGTCTGGCTGGTTCGTGTGCGGTTCACGCCGAAGACACACTGGTCGAGCCTGCAACACAGAAGAACGCGAAAGACGGCAGCGAGATGATCCTCATCAGAGGCGGTAGTTTTCTGATGGGAACGTCTCCAGCCGAGATTGATGAGCAGATTGTTGATACCGGATTACCTGAGGATTGGAAAACACACCTGCTTGATGAGCAGCCGCGACACCGCAGAACGGTCAACCCGTTCTACATTTATAAGTACGAAGTCACAAACGCGCAGTACAAGGCGTTCATCGACGCCACTGACCACAGGTCGCCGCCTCACTGGAATGGGAAGGACTACCCTGCCGGCAAACAGAAACATCCAGTCGTGGAAGTGAGTTGGGACGATGCCCAGGCCTACTGTCACTGGGCCGGAACAGCATTGCCTACCGAGGCTCAGTGGGAAATTGCTGCTCGTGGAGCTGAACCGGCGAAGGGACAATCGAGTCGCGTTTTCCCGTGGGGAAATAAATGGGACTACACCCTCTCGAACAATTCGTCGATCCACGCGGGCAAACATTTGCAGAACGCGGCAGATTATAACGTCTGGTATGAGGGCGATCAAAAGTCACAGTTTCCATTGACATCGGCGGTCGGTGCCTTCCCCAAATCGGTCAGCCCCTTTGGAGTGCATGACATGGCTGGCAACGCCTGGGAATGGTGTGCCGAGGTGCAGGCACCGTACCCCAAACAGAATGCAGAGGACGCTGAGGACAAGACACTCCGCGCTCGCCGAGGTGGCTCATGGGCGAATGTCGCGTTACACATCCGCAGTGCCGATCGCCAACCGGCCTCTCACGACAACCTCAATCTCTTCACCGGATTTCGCTGTGTCAAGCGCCCCTGACGGCGCATCAAACGACACTCACCTTTTCCGGACCAATCTACCATCGTTCGTTCTCTGGTTTCCGAATGCCGGCGCCATATTTTGCCGACAAAGCGCGTGTCGAGTGTCAGCGGTCCATTATAAAATGGATTCGTCAATCAGCAGTGTAGCGCCGTGGATCAGCGCCGCTATTGATTTTCGGTCGGCAATAATACACAGACGATCTCGGTGTCACTGCGCGCGAAGACACAGTTGCCGGCATAAGCAGGATGAGCCCAGGTGCGACCGATGATACTGGTTCGTGCCTCTTCCAGATAACCATCAGGATTGAGTCGAACCAGGACCAGATCTCCGTCCGAATTCAACACAATCGCTCGGTCTTCGTCTCCCACCCAGACCATCGTGGCCTGCGGATTTCTTCCTTTGGGAGTCATGCGATTATCGTCGTCCCATACTTTCTTCCCGGTGGCAAATTCGACACAGGTCAGTCCATGCCGTTTGTCGAGTAGAAACACGTATCCGTTGCGGTATAGCGGTTGCATCATCAGGCCTCGCAAATTGCGACGATCCTGCCACACAACGACTGTTGATTCGGGCTCAATGCCCGGACGAATAGCTTTGCTGCCTTCATAATAGCTGCTGACAAGAACCAACCCTTCCTGGAAGATAGGAGTGGCGATCGACGTCCCGTAGTTTACCTCGAACGGCACTGTCCAAAGCAGCTCCCCGTTTGTCGGATCGAGTCCACGCACGTTCGCGGGTGTCCATGCAATCAGCTGAGATTTCCCGTCATGTTCGATGAGAATTGGAGTTGCATAGCCCGCTGCATCAGGCAGGTTTCTCCAGCGTTCCTCCCCTGTGTTTCGATCAAAGGCAATCAGGCAGCCGTTCGGTTCTCCGCCCGGATGGACAATGAGCAGGTCCTCATTCACGACTGGCGAAGCACTGAGTCCCCAAATCGGTATGCGAGCCCCGTAGTCGGCCACCAGATCATGGGACCACACCACGTCGCCGCTTGCTGCGTCAAGACAAAACAGATGGCCGATCGCGCCAAGTGTGTAGACGTAGTTCTGAACAACCGTTGGTGACGCGCGCGGCCCATTGTCGTAGCTGACACTGCTGTAGTCGACAGGATAGGGATGAGTCCACTGTGGTTCACCGCTGGCAGCGTCGAAACACAGAACGCGCTCGACGTCTGTTGGCTCACGCCTGCGATCCATGACATAAGTACGTCCCTGCGAAACGGTCATACCACCGTAACCCCCACCGATTTCCCGTTGCCAGACTCGCTTCAGTCCATCGTCCGGCCAGACGGCATTCAGCTTCGGAGCACGCCACGTGCCGTCCCCACGCAGCCCGCGCCAGCGAGGCCAGTCTTCACCAGCATCAGGTGCCGGTTCGCCTGCAGAATTTGCGGTCGCGACCGTCGTCACCGGATGGTCAGTTTTCTGGCCAGCGGCCGCGATGATCGGACTAAGAACTCCGCCCTCCGAAGTTAACTCGCACACGACGCGCATGCCGAGCGCATAAAACCGGCCTTCCGGAATGTCGGCGTAACGAAAAGCGCTGCGACAGTCACGGCCATCACTGTACCAGTCTCCGCCACGAATGACGCGGGACGTTCCCTGTTCCGGACCCTGTGGGTCTACATCCGGGGACGCCTGATAATAGTCGCGGTCAAACCTGTCGATGCACCATTCATGCAGATTGCCATGCATGTCATAGAGACCGTACGAATTGGGCTCGTACGAGCCAACTGTCGTCGTGCGGTTCAGAAAAGGCCCCGCCTCGACATCTCCAAATGGATTCGCGCCGTTGAAGTTCGCCTGGGTTGATGACAAAGTCTCACCCAAATTGAAGACTGTGGTCGTCCCGGCACGGCATGCATATTCCCATTCCGCTTCGGTCGGCAGTCGGTACACGCGTCCCGCCGCCTGTTCGGAAGGCAGCTCCGAGAGGCGCCGACAGAATTCGATGGCCTCATACCATGTCACATTATCAACCGGAAGCTCCGCAGCTGTCACGTTGTCTGGCGCATTGTTCAGCAGGCCGCTCCTGGTAAACGAACTTGGATTGGTCCCCATCAACTTCTCGAATTCTGCCTGCGTGACCTCATGGATCCCCATGAAAAACGGCTTACTGATTTGCACCTGGTGCTGCGGCTGTTCATCTTC
>JBDOMX010000276.1:0-5239 GCA_039831615.1 Planctomycetaceae bacterium | reverse complement strand
GGAGGCACAATACCTCACGCCTTCCGAGTTACCTCCTGCCCCGCCCGTAAGCAATTGGGATCGTACTGTGTACAGTTACGGGTGTCAGGACCGACGACAAAGTACCAGTCAGTTATGAGTCACTCGGATTGAGGTTCGATAGATGTCAGTTGAACACGAATCGACGAGAAGCCAGGCGACCACAACTGGCTGTCGGGTAATGGCGCTTTGGAAGAGCCGAATTGAGTCAATATTCGGCATCGTGCGAGCTGGCGAGACGGACCATCGCGAGGTTGCGAGTCTCGCCGAGCAAATTAGCGCCGACTACCACGGCCGATTCCTGATCGAGTTGATTCAGAATGCAAGTGATCAGGCTGCGCGAGCGCAGCTCAAGAATAGCGACCTTACAGTCGTTCGTACGAAAGACTCGATCTTTGTCGCCAATCCTGGACTTCCATTCGATGATAAGGGGTTTCGGTCAATTACTTCACTGGGGCTCAGCACGAAGGATCCACAAAAGGAGATCGGGAACAAAGGGATTGGATTCAAGTCTGTATTTCAAGTGTCGGTGTGCCCGGAAATCTATAGTGCCCCATCGACGGCGAAGTCGTTTAACTCGGCCGAATCGCTGCGTTTCGCGCTTTCCCTCGCGCCCTTTGAATCTTGCGAACACGAGCAAGATGCGCGAATTCTAATCGAGCAGCTGTTAGCCAAACACTCACACACAATTGGCGATGGTGGTATTGAACTCACAGCCGATCGTCTTTTTAACGAGCTGAAGTTGGCTGCGCCGTTCAAGTTTCCGCTACCACTAAACGCCGATCACTTGTTGGAGCGTCTACGAGAATCTGGAGAGAATCTCTCTGGCCAAACCCTGGTCGTACTGCCGTTGAAGCAAGACGACGACACGATGACCGTCGTCGATGACGCGATCGAGGAGCTTAAGGACGGGCTGGGGGCGTCAGTCCTATTCTTGCCGTCAATAAGCACGGTCAGAATACTCGATCGTGTTCGCGAATTCCAAACGACCATACGTCGCAAACCGATTATACAAGAGCGTAAGATTGACGGTGCCGGTCGTATTCGCACCGTGCGGACAGAGGTCTGTACCGATGGAAAGCAAATCGGGCGTGACTGGCGAGTGATTTCACGTGTATTCGGCGAAGCCGATTGTGTATCGGACGAACAGGCAACTTCCGAGAGTCATCGGCTAAATGTTGCCGCGCAGGATCTTCCTGGAAAGAACTGGGATAAGGTAGTCGCATCCTCAGTGGACGTCGCAATTCCCTTGAGTCCTGAGGAAGAATCGCCGGGCTCGCTTCTCCTTGGTGCGAACGGACGCGTCTGCATAGGGCTTCCTACAAAGGACGGAACGGGCACGCCCGCCTGGCTGAATGCTCATTTCAGTGGGACGATCTCTCGGAAGGGAACTGAACTGGAGGGCTGGGAATACAACCGAATCCTATTTGCAGAGGGTGTTCGACTCCATTCCGCTCTCGTCAAAGATCTGCAGGAAGACACCGATCGAATTCATCGACGAGTGGCAACTCTCTCTTTTGAAAGAGATCGAGGACCGCTTGCGGATGCCGTGTTCAATGACGGCCTGGCCGAAAGCGAGGTGATACTTGCCGTCGATGGAGAACGGTATCTATCGCCTAACGCTGTGACGCTCTTATCAACGTCTGATTCCGAGATTCTTCCCGAGTTACTGGCTGACCTCAATGAGGCGGCCGATTACGGATTTTGCCTCGTTGATCCTGACTTGCAGTCGCAGGCACGCCCTGTGCTTGACGCCCTCGTTGCCACTGGCAGTGGCAACAAGAGTCCTTCGTCGTTCTATCTAACGCGGCCTGGAAATGGCGACAAGTCGCTGATCGAACACGGTGCGACTCGGCGTCGGGGAGATGGCCCAGTATTCTGGGAGCGTTTTCTAACTTGGCTCCTCGATGAATTCGATGCGGACGAGTTGACCGAGCAAGTGATTCTTCCGGTTGGCTCACGGGGAATGGCCAAGCCGTCAAGTCGCGTCTTTCTACCACCGACCAGACCTTCGACAGCGGAACAAGAAGAGACCGATGACGAAGAAGACGAAGAGGTTGGCGATATCCCTGACAACCTTGAAGATGCTCTGAAGATTCTGGACCCATCGTCAATCGGGGTCCGGAAGGATGGCACAAGGAAATTGACTGATATCGCCTCAAGGCTGGAAGAAGAGGCGTTGGTCCGCACGCCGCGTTTAGACATTTTGATCAATGATGCAATTGGGCCGTTGATGCAGTCATTGACAAGCGATGAGGACAGTCGAGGCTCAGGGGGATCGTTACTCGTTCAAGCTGTGAACTGGATATGGCGGCTGAGCGATGAAGGTCGCGACCGCCTGCGAAAGGATGCCTTGCGTGTTCCGGTTCCGTCCGATTCCGAGTGGGTATGGGTCGCGCCAAGTTCCGTGTACTTCGCAAAAGGTTGGGTGGATGACGACACGGATGCATTGCTGGAAACCGCATATGGTTTTGATCCACTAAAACGCATCGTGCCGTGGGATGTGTTTGTCGAAGAGACTGGTGCCGATCCTGGAGATCGCGAAGCATGGATAGGTGCACTTGAGTCGCTTGGTGTCAGCGCAACGCCAAAGATCAAGCGCCGAGCTTCCCGAGTTCGCACCGCACCGCTTGTGTGCTGGAGTACAGAGGAGTTGCAGATCGTCGAAGGTGTGTCGTGTCCGATTGCCGTCGCGCAACCGTACTGGCAGGCCTATCTTGAAACGACTCGAAAGCGTTCCACGCAGACTCAATCTGGCCAGAAGTTTGACTTCCGCACAGTGACATGGATTGAGGGGCTTGAGCGGGATGAGAGCAGAGAGTCCATCGTAGAGCTCATGCTTGCAAGGCCGTCCCAGTATGAGGCCGAACTCTCGACCTCGTTGGAAAGACACCAGCGTCGAAATCAAGATCGATCGCCCGTCGTTTCCCTATGGGTTCATGCAATCGTGACAAACCAATGGGCGGTTGTTCCAACCCAGAATGGGCGTGTGAGTCCTCAGTCTGCATGGGTACTCGACGACGATCAACGGAAACTGGCAAAACAACGTCTTCGCCTCCTGAATCAGATTGACGAGCGCTTTGCGCGAGGCAAGTCCTTGTTGTCTGCATTCGGCATCACCTCTGTTTCGAACGCGTCCGTGGAGCGTCTGCTTTCAGCAATCGACGCCTTGGCCGAGCATTTGGGCGATCTCAACGCTGACGATCAACGGAACGCCAAATCGCTAGCCGACGACTTGTTCAAGTACCTACAGCTGGCATATGGGGAGTCTCCAGGGCCTCTTGACCAGTTGGCGGATTTGACACTGCCGCTTTTCAAGCGGCAAGCGATTGTCGGAGTCGCGGGAGCCGCTGTGGAAATGGTCTACTTCAATGATGATCCAACACGCGCGGCGTTTATCCCTGACTTTGCCGATTCGTTTGTGTGGCCTCTGCAACCAAGGTACGCATACCGTGATTTGGTTGCGGAAATTCGCAAGCAACTCGGCGACGAAGCAGTACTGTTTACAAGCAGGGTCAACATAGATAGCGGATTTGTTCCAGATGAAGCAGAGAATGTCGTCCTGCTGCTTGACTGGATTACCGAACGCTGGCCGAACGATAACGTGATTTCTGATTTGGTGTGCCTCATCGCTTACTCGGGGCGCGAAACGAATCCAGGCGGCGATGAGTTTCGAAGAACATGGAACCGGTTCAAGAAGGCGCAACTCTGCCGAGGACGCTTCCCCCAAGACTCTCCCAAGTCCTATTTCTACGATCAACAGACTTCCCAGTTACAAGTTGGTAACGAGCTGTCTGATTTCGATGTTGTGGAAGCAACATGGATGATTGTAGATCAGAGTTACAGAGATACATGGGCCGCGTATGCTCGTGATCTCTTCAGAGAACGAGTCACCGAGTTTATGGCTGAGCGTTCCATTACCACAACGCACAGGGAGAATGTTGAGGCTGAAATCGGATTGACCTCTGCTGCACGCTTCCAACACATGAAAAGCGCGTTCTACTCTGTGTGGCGCAAGCAGTTCGGTGACCAACCTGTGGAGTTGTTCGAGAGCGAATGGAAGGGAGTTGCAGGTGTGGTAAGGCGCCTGTGCGAGTGGGTGAAATCTCCTGCTCTCGAGGAAGTCGTCGCGGCCGCTTTGATGCAAACGGAAGAAGAAGCGAGTATTGCGATTCTTGAGAGTGCTGGAATAACGGTTGCATCTTGGCAAGCAGATCGCGAGCGTTTGAACGATGGGAAATTGGCGTTTTCTGATACATCTCGCGCTTATAAAGCTGTTCTCCGCCAACTGGTCGGCATACTTAAGGTCGTCGCCGCACGTTCGGTACGTGCCAATTTGTCGGATGCGCAGAGCCTAATTGATGTTGTCAAGAATTGCACTATTCCCAGCCAGATCGAGTTCGTTCCTGCGAAAGATGTCAAAGTGAACCCTGCCGTTGTAGCGACAGCGAATGTCGCTTTACGCGAACAGGACGACTCCGACACACGGAAGGTGCTACTCGATCGACTTGCCACGATCGAGAAGAACGCTGGTGATTTCAAGTCCCTTTCGGATGTTCCGCGCCGCGACGTAGCCGCTTATGTTGATGACGAAGAGCCCAAACGCACTCGTGATGCGAAGGCGCGACTGGAAGACATCACGCAAGTATGCTCCGCTCTCGCGCCGCACGTGGGCGAGGTGTTTAATGCCGCGGTACTGGCGTCCGACAATCGGGTCGAATCGCTTACCTCCGGATGGTGGGCAAATTTTTATTCAGTCGTGCCTGCCATACAAAGCGTGCTCCAAAAACACTTCCCGATGACATCCAAGCGTCTGAGCGACGCGCGTGTGTTTCGCGATCTTGCGCCTCGCAACGTCCTTCTGTCACGGTTCGACGAGCTAAAAGACCAGCCGCCCCAGGAGAAGGAGAAAGTCGAACGGAAAATTGAGCTGTTTGGCTCGCAGGAAGATGAAAGCAAGGTGACAGGTGACCTAACTCTCGGAAGCACAGGCGAGATCGGAAAGCGCCTGCGTGATGCGATGAAGAGTCAGACGCCCACAGCGAATGCCAGTGAAAGAGCCAAGGTGCAAGTTCCTACTTCAAAGGGAGGAGGAGGAGGAGGACAGAGCGGGCCTGATGGTGAGGAGAATAGACATCAGCGCCAATTGACCGGTCGGCTTGGCGAAGCCTGCTTTTACGAATGGGGACTGTTGCATCTTCCTGAGTTTGATGAACGAGCT
>JBDOMX010000207.1:0-5251 GCA_039831615.1 Planctomycetaceae bacterium | reverse complement strand
GACTTCGGCAACTCCCGAAGTCCTGCTGAGACGACTGTCCTTCGTGCTCACCGGACTGCCTCCGAAGCCTGAAGACGTCGTTGAATTCCCCACTCGATACGAAAACGATGCGGACGAGGCGCTGGAACAGTGGGTCGACACCTTGCTGGAGTCACCGCATTTTGGAGAACGCTTTGCACGTCACTGGATGGACGTCGTCCGCTACACCGACACCTACGGCTACGAATGGGACAATCCTGCGAGAGGCTCGTGGGAATATCGTGACTATCTCATCCGCGCATTCAACGACGACATCGGGTTTGACCAGCTGATTCGCGAACAAATCGCAGGCGACCTGTTACCCGAACCGCGAATCAACGAAGCGGCGGCCCTCAATGAAACTCTCATCGCTCCGATGTTCTTTCATATGGGAGAACATCGACACGGCAGCAGTCTGGATTTTAACGGCCTTCACCAGGACATGATCGACAACAAAATTGACGCTTTTTCAAAAGCTTTTCTTGCCACAACCGTTTCGTGTGCGCGTTGTCACGATCATAAGCTGGATGCCATCTCGCAGAAGGACTACTACGCACTGGCAGGAATCTTTATGTCGCCACGGTGGACGACTCGCGTGGTCGATGCGCCAAACAAACACGACAAGGCAATCGACACACTCAGGAAGCTGCGGAACGAGATTCACCGGCAGCTCGCCGCGCTGTGGCTGCCGAATGATGCTCAACCGCCAGTCACGTCTACTGCCGTCACAACATGGGCTGCCAACCACTCGGACTTGTTGAAATCCACGGAACTGGAAAACAGTGCCTTTCCGATCGCCCGTATCGTGTCGTCGAATGACGCCATGATCGCCTCAGACTGGGAATCACTGAAGAGTCAATGGGCGCCTGTTCGGTCTGCACGATTGAACGCCAACGACAGGGACTACACGGTTGTTTCAGATTTCAGTCAGCCCGATTTTCCGGCTGGCTGGAGCACTGAAGGAGACGGAATCAAACACGGCTACGTCACGGATGGAACACCTCTGGTCAGTTTGTCCGGCAACACGCTGATCGACGAGTTACTGCCACGTGGTTACCACACGCACGCACTGTCATCAAAGCTTCCTGGAGCAGTCCGTCTGCCACCACAGCACGACATTGACCGTCAGCACGTGAGCTTGAAACTTCGAGGTGGTGAATGGGCCGGACGGCTGATTATTCCTCAAAATGCGTTTCAGTCGGAATCGGTGAAATTTCTGAATTCCGGTTCCGAAAGCGAATGGGATACCATTACGGACAGCAATCTTAAGAACGGCGTCGACCGAGTCATGACGGAGTTCATGACCGCGTCTCTGAACCCGAATTTTCCTCCACGGACAGGTCTGGCGAGCGCCAAAAACCTCAAGCTGGAAAACAGCGACGATGGTTTCGACAAACGCAGCTGGCTAAGTATCACCAGGATCGTGGTTCACGATGTGGTTCCCGCTCCGGCCGACACGCTCGACCAATACCGGTCGCTTTTCGAGTCGTACGACGAACCCGCAGCCACCACTGATGAAGCATGGCAACGTGTTGCAGACTGGTTCAATGGAGCGATCACGCGGTGGGCTGCCAATGAAATGACTCCGGGTGACATTCGCCTGATCAACTGGCTGATCGAACAGGGCTTTCTTCCGAATCATGAAGATGCGTCACCGGCGCTCGCGGCGCTGGTCCGACAGTATCGCGATATTGAAGCGAAAATTGATCATTCCCGAACGGCCAACAGCATGGATGAACGCGATGTTGCCCCGTTGAACTATCGTTTGAATGTCCGCGGGAATGTTGATGAAGACGGTCCTGCCGTTTCGCGCGATTTCCTGTCCGTGTTCAACGGGAAGCACGGAGTACACGAAAGTCCGCACAGCGGCCGATTGGAACTTGCTGATTACCTGAGCAGCCGGCAGAACCCTCAAACAGCACGAGTCTATGTGAACAGAGTGTGGCAGTGGGTGTTTGGACAGGGCATCGTGTCCACGCCGGACGATTTCGGCAAGCTGGGAGACCAGCCGTCTCACCCGGAGCTCCTGGACTGGCTCGCCGCCGAGTTCATGCACGACGGCTGGTCCACCAAACGGCTGGTCCGTCGACTGGTGCTGAGTCAGACGTTTCAGCAGTCGAGCGCTCATTCGCAGGTTGCTGAAGACCGCGATCCTGATAACCGCCTGCTCCATCATTATCCAACACGCCGCCTGGAAGCCGAAGCCGTCCGCGACAGTATGCTGATGGTCTCGGGACAACTGGACTCCACGCTCTACGGTCGTCCGATTGATCCCCCGCGAACAGTGGAGGACAGCGCGAAACGCCTGTTTTCCGGACCGCTCGACAGCCATGGCCGACGTTCGCTGTACATGAAGATGTCGATCATGGATCCGCCCAAGTTTCTGGTGGCATTCAATCTTCCCGATCTCAAATTACCCACTGGTCGCCGCGACGTGACGAATGTTCCCGCCCAGGCACTGGCCCTGTTGAACGACCCACTCGTGATTCAACTGGCGACGGCCTGGGGCGAACGAGTGGTCCAGGACGGTCATCAGAATCCGCGTCAACGCGTGCGCGCGATGTTCATCAGCGCAATCGGTCGGTTGCCACGACAGTCGGAAGTGGATCGCTGGACCGCAGCCCTGATGGGCATGAGTCAGTCAGGTGACCCTTTAACCGACAGGCAGGCATGGTCAGACCTGGCCCACGCCTTCTTCAATGCCAAAGAATTCCTGTATTATCGCTGATTCGAACGGAGCGTTTGGGTTTCGGACAGGTTGGGACGGATGTCACCACCTGTGTTTAAGAAGTGTGGTCCGGCCCGCGGAAGGAGTAGACAATCCACCCCCGTCGTGATCACAATGACTGGTCGTCCATCCGGCCGCCTCGCCTGTGAGCGGAGAATTCAGATCATTCGATCCCATCAACCTGGTCGACTCCCGACGACTCCCCTGTCACGTCGTGCTTTGCTCGCGACCGCAGCGGCAGGAGCAGTCGGCAGGCCATTTGTGCGCGCTAATCCGGTTCAGACGGAAGCCCCCCGGTCTGTGATCTACATCTTTCTCTCGGGTGGCCTGGGGCAGCAGGACTCGTTCGACCCGAAACCGCATGCTCCTGTGGAAATTCGCGGCGAATTCGATCCCATCGCCACGCAGACACCCGGACTGCAGATCTGCGAGCACATGCCGATGCTGGCTGCCCGCAGCAATAAGTGGAGTGTCGTGCGGAGTCTCAGTCATCCCTACAACGAACATTCTCAGGGCCACATGGTGATGCTGTCGGGGCGGTCCGACATGCCGACCGGCTTCAATCCATCCGTGCCCCGACCGACCGATCATCCATCGATCGCCGCACTGATGGGCGCACTGCTGCCCGAACGGGCGGGGCTGCCTTCGTCTGTTGTGCTGCCGGAAAAACTGATCCACCGATCAGGCCGAGTGATCCCAGGGCAGTTCGCCGGCGTGATGGGCAGCCAGCGAGAACCGTGGTTCCTCGCATCCAGCCGATTTAACGCCGCGACATACGGGGCGTGGCCTGAATACGAATTCCACCATCAGCGCGGTGGCGAGAATTCCAGTAACCTTGAATTCCGAACCCCCGGTCTGGCCCTCCCCGAAGGGCTGACGGAATCTCAGTTCGACCAGAGACTGGGCCTGCTCAGTCAGTTTGAGAACCACGCCAGATCTCTAAGAGCAGTGGAAGAGATCGAGTCGTTCGATCGGTATCGTGAACGAGCGATCTCGATGCTGGGAGACGGACAGCTGAACCAGCTGTTTGACATTCATAATGCCGACGCGGGATCACAGGACCGTTATGGTCGAAATTCGTTTGGCTGGTCCCTGCTGCTGGCCAGACGACTCGTGGAAACCGGAGTCAGTTACGTCCAGGTCAACCTTGGCAACAACGAAACCTGGGACACTCATGGAAATGCATTTCCTCACCTGAAGAACTATCTGCTGCCGCCGATGGATCGCTCCGTCTCCGCTTTGCTGGACGATCTGGACGAACGTGGTTTACTTGATTCGACTCTCGTCGTCATGGCTGGAGAGTTTGGTCGCACACCGAAAGTATTTCGATTGCCGGCTCACTATGCAGCGCCCGGACGCGATCACTGGGGGACCGTGCAGTCAATCATGCTGGCAGGATGTGGATTCGCTGGTGGAAAGACGATCGGTTCGACGGATCGTCAGGGAGGTCAGCCAACAGACGATCGTAAGTCTGCCGAAAACCTGGCTGCCACGATGTACTCGGCGCTCGGCATTCCCCGCGATGCTCACTGGTATGATCTGCAGGAACGACCAATCGGCCTGTACGGTGCAGATCCGATTCCTGCGTAACAGCGTGAGAACACGTCGCTCCGGACATTGGACAGTTTCGGATTGTGACCACATCAATCGACGAAAATGAATTCGTTGAGATTGAACAGCAGTCGGCTGAGTGCCTCGAGGCCGTGAGATTCAGTGTAACTCAGCATGGACCGCAGTTCAGTTTCCGACGGCGCGCGGCCGGTACACAATGCGAATCCGTGGGTCACCTGTTCCGCGACAGATTCCGTCGTACTTTGCAGACGTGTGCGAAACGACTCAGCCATCACCAGCGTGAAATCATTGTTCATCAGCGACAGTGCCTGCAGCGGCGTAAATGTTTCTGTCCGTCGTGGCGTGCTCTGCGATGAATCAGCGCAGTCCAGCGTGGTCATGAATGGATCCGGCTGCGACCGCACAATGAAACGATACACGGACCGGCGGTGCGACGCTGCATCCGCCGGATCAAACTTGTGGTACTCGTAGTGCGGTGAATGGTTGGTTTTTTCGAGCTCGAACAGATAGAAGCCCGGCCCGCCCATTTGCAGGTTGAGACGACCACTGACCTCCAGCACGGAGTCTCGAAGTTCCTCGGCAGACAGGCGGCGACGATTCTGCCGCCACAAGTATCTATTGGAACCATCGTTCGAGGCATTGCGGTTGTCGTGCGTCGATGCCTGCTTCCAGACGGCACTCGTCAGAATCAGGCGATGCAGGTGTTTGAATGACTGACCATTGTCTCGGAATTCGGCGGCAAGCCAGTCCAGGAGTTCAGGATGAGTCGGCCGCTGTCCCATTCTGCCAAAATCGTTGGGCGTTGAAACGATGGGCTGGCCGAAATGATATTGCCAGATTCTGTTCACGACCGACCGCCACGTGAGCGGGTTGTCCTCGTCAGACAGCCAGTGAGCCAGCGCGGCTCGACGATCTGCTTCGCTGTGCCCTGCC